>DATJAY010000005.1 GCA_035515795.1 Candidatus Acidiferrales bacterium
TACACTTAAACAGATATACTTGGGGAAAAATAGTAATTGAACTTTTGTGGCACCTGTCAACACTGGCGTGTCGACCGGTTACGCATACAAATCTACTCTCGTTGGAGAAACTTGAGTAGTGTCTGCTGCCGAACCCCCTGCCTGTTTTGGTTACAGGCTGGTTGCCGCAGCGCGATTACCACCGCCATTGCGAGTGGTGATAAGCACTTACTGATTTTCTACGAACTTGAAAACATCCAAACTCCTTTCAAATCTTGTCTTTTCACACCTTAATTTACCATGGCATTGATAAATACGCAACCCACTTACGAGTAAAATTGTCTTTGGCAAATTTTCTTAGCTCGTGTCAGTTGATTTTTGCGCAAATGAAAATACCTATTGCGGAATTAAAAAAAATTGTGTAAGATGAGGTATTAAGATCCGGTACCGCTAGATTGGTACCCATCCTGCCAAAAGCACAGCTCACTGCAGCTGCGATAATTCAAGAAAACTCATAAAGAATCGGCATAATTTGCCGGAGGATAGATATATGAATAACAATTCCCTCCAATTATGCGGCAATCCTGCCGACCTATTTAATCCACAGGAAACATATATGACATACGAAACAAACGATTTATATCTCAGCGGATATCTGATAGCATCTGGATTTCAGTTGCAGTCCCACACAAATGTGAGTGGACAAACCATTTTCCGCTTTAATCAGACAGACGAGCTTAAGAAACTCGTAGAAAAATATTATAACCTGGACGGATTAGTTAATCCCCAGCGTTTGGCGAGTGCACTAAAATCACTCAAGAACATCATATACCAGAAGGAAAATAACAATAAGTATCATGGTACAACAAGAATGTATAACTAATACAGAAAGGCAAGATGAAGATTTTGCTACAAAAAGATCAGTATATACAATCACTGATATAAGAAAAGCGGCATTTGAATATTACGCATCGGGCTTACGTGTGTTCCCGGTAAAGCAGGACAAGACACCTTGTGGTGAATGGGGCTGGCTTAGAGATCGTTCAGCTACCGAAGAACAAATGAACTGTTGGTTTCCCGAAGGAACAACAAACCTTATAGCAATAGTCTGTGGTGTACCGGATGCGGGGAATGTCGAGGTCATTGACATTGATGAGAAATATAATGTTGAACCCGAAAAGCTGATTCACAAATTAAAATACCTTATAAACAATTTTGACGGCGGCCTCGTTGATACATTGGTCGCCGAGACCAGCATGAACGGCGGCTGGCACCTCATTTATAGTCTGAGTGGCACAGTAGATGGCAATCAAAAGCTGGCGATGAGGCACACAAACGAAAAAGATCTGATAGACGACCCGAATGCAAAATGCAGGACTTTGATCGAGACGCGCGGCAGATCAGGGTACATCATTGTAGCGCCTTCAAGAGGATATACGGCAAGGTCCGGAAGAATTACTAATCTGCCGCTCATTAGCGAAGAAGACCGAAAAATACTCTTAGATTGTGCCCGATCTCTAAACTCATATATGCCTGAAGATGAGTCAGTTAATGATCCCACACGTTTAACAACCTCGCCAAAGGACGGCATCCTATTGCCGGGAACCGACTTCAACATGCGAGGCGATTATGCAGCATACCTCAGGAAAGCCGGCTGGAAAATCTCCTATGTTTCGAACGGCGTTCAATATTGGACCAGGCCTGGCAAGAAGAACGGTATGAGCGCAACATTCAATTATATGCCGAACACATTTTACGTGTTCTCAACAAATGCCGCCCCGTTCGAAGAGAATAAAAGCTACTCACCGTTTGCTATCTATACCTATCTTCAACACAAAAAAGATTTCACGAAGGCATCTGATGCGCTGAAGAGAATGGGTTACGGCACAACCAGGAGTTTGGAATTTGCAGAGCGGGTATTGAATCACAGATACGAGTTCAAATACAACGTGATAAGAGGGATCACCGAATTCAAGGAGCGCAGCGGTGGCGAGAGCTTTACAGCTTTAACAGATAAGAAGGCAAACTCAATATATCGGGAACTAGTTCATATAGGGTGTACGCTTCGCAAAGAGGCATTGGAACAACTCCTTGTTAGCGACTTCGTTCCTGATTATGATCCGTTCGTAGAATATTTCGCGACATTAAAGGAATGGGACGGAAAGACCGATTTTATCAGACTATTGGCCGAGACGATAACCCTAAAGGATCCAAAACGATTCCACCGATGGCAGACGTGCCTGACCAAATGGCTGGTTGCAACCGTGGCATGCGCTACACACCAAAAGACGAATCAAACGGTTCTGACCCTTCTCGGCAAGCAGGGGACATACAAGACAACATGGCTGATGTCATTACTGCCAACCAAATATAAGATCCAGAACCAATACCGGATTTCCCGGGCCATAAATCCAGATTCGAAAGACTCGCAGATAGCTCTCGCAGAGAATTTTCTCATCAACATCGACGAATTAGATTCGATGAGTAAATATGATGTTGGAAGTTTAAAGTCATTCATTACTCAAGAGTCGGTGGACGTCAGGCGTCCTTATGGCCGGCGTCAGGAAAACCTTCCGCGACGGGCGTCACTTGTTGCAAGCGTGAACAAGGACACCTTTCTAGTTGATGAGACGGGTAATCGAAGGTTCCTAATCTTTGAGGTGGAAAGCATCAACTGGAACCACAACATTGACATGGATAACGTTTATGCACAGGCTCAAGCACTATTTAAGCAGCCCGGCTCCTTCAGATACTGGTTCGGTGACGAGGAGATCGAAGAAATAAACAAGATTAACAGCGCCTATCGAGTTAAGACAACGGAGCAAACATACATCGAGACACTTTACGAACCGGTATTGGAAAAAGATGTCACAGACCGGACCACTTGGGTCAATTCAGCCGAAGTAGCGACCGAGTTGAACAATCTCTTTCACATTCCTCGAAACACGGTGTACGTTGGGAAAGCTTTGATGGCAATGGGCGGCTTTCACAAGAGGACCAGCAGTGGCGAGACGTACGCTGTCAAACGGATATAAACTTAAGTGATAGTAGTGATAGATGGTGTTTTTGTCCCATCTATCACTAAAACCTTCGAATATGCAAGGAATTAATGGAAGTGATAGTAGTGATAGTAGATTTGCATAAATTTTATTGCTCAAAGGAGCATGGAGTATATGGTATTATTACTTATCCTCCCTATGTTGCAAAGTGCTATCACTGCCATCACTTCTATCACTAATGCTGATTCTGAGTGAATTTGACGATTCTTAGTGATGGTTGATGATAGTTAGTGAAGGTTCATGCTACCCTCAGACACCTAAGATGTTCGATTCGGACTTCGCAGCTGTGGGTTCCCAACACGCAAAAGCATCCCAGCTTGAAACCTAATACAAAAAAATCAAAGCCGGTAATAATTTTTACCTACCGCTCTAAAAGCCTTGGGTCTCTGTACCATGATGGTGATAGATTGAAAACCCTTATAAGTTATAGACTTATAAGGGTTTATATACTGGTGATAGATCGATGAGAGATCGACATCATGGTACATCTATCACCAAAACAGGCCAAATTAATCTAAAATGATGGATTGGTGAGAGAATGAGAGATAAAATGTGCATTTGAACATTCTACATTTTACGGATCATATGGCAAGAGAGTATTGATGGGATCGAATAGATTTGTGACTGGGTCTGAACCCTTAAGAAAACTCGTAAGGGATCTTGTGTTTTTTGAGAATTCTTGACCTTGATACTTGACTATTGTTCCATCTTTTCTGAGATTAAGAGTGAGGTGGGCGTCGTTGTTGGAATCATCTAAGTCAAACGTAGAGTCGGAGGGTTTTTAGATGAAAAGTGCTGTTGCGGTTCTTGCGGTTACATTTCTAATAGTAAGTTCACTTCTAGCTCAAGTCCACATAAAATAGAGTGCGACGATCACGCCCACGCAGGCCAAGAAGACACAGAGCAGCAACCATACTCTCCGATTCGAGTTATATTGGACTCCTTATATGGATGCAGGGGTGTACTATTGGGATGCTTGTGGAACCGTAAACAATATGGCATCCTCAACTAGCAGTCCGATTATTATAACTATTCCCTCTGCGGGGGCAGGGGTGTATACATTTCTGCTGCGATTTGACGCGTATTACTCAAGCGTATGCGCCACTTATAATTTTTTTCAGACGACTCGTTGGTGAGCACCGGCTCGGATACACTGCCGCAATATACGACATGTTGCGGGACTTTCTGGAATCTTCCCGGCTTCGCAACTCCATATTACTCAAATTTTTCGTTTTCTTTGAATACTCATATGTTTCAGTGTGGAGATTCAACCGGGATGAGCTTGACTGGAGATTACAGCGACTGCAATGGTGCGACATGGTCACCGGCTGATCCGCTTACGTTGACCGTCGTTTCCGGGAGTCAATATGTGTCGTTCCATCAGAGAGATTCACAAACGGGAGGAGATACAAAGATTGGTTTGGTTGTCACGACCACAGGGAAGGAGATTGGACAATATTCTCTTGTCGCGGATGGTATCAATCCAGATTCAAGTGGTAGTTGGGCAACGGTACAGGCGGTTAGTGATGGAATGACCAGAACAGATTCAGTGCAAGTTTGCCAGCTGCTGGATCACTTCTCCGTTTATACTGACCCGGATACAATCGCACATTCAAGAAGGGGAAACATATATGTTCAAGCAGAGAACAGCACAGGTAGCGATATTGTGATTCCCTGGAGTACCCCTCTTTATATAACTGCAGATGATAGTGGAAAGTACGGCGAAGTCTATGATTGGGGTGTTAGTTCACCGTATCCATACAGTGATGCTTGCGCAGGGATGCTGTATAACGCAGACGGAGGAGAACCGAATGGCGTGCAGAAAATTACGATATCAGTTACAGATGTTAATGATCCGACGAAGACCGCAACCGGAAGTTTATTTGTTGAAGGAGACATTGTTGTAGAAGTCGTTCCTTCAGTGATATCGCCCGGCGATACTGCGGCGATTACAGCGAAGCAGAGAAACCCGGATGGAAGCTTGACCGACTTTCCGCCAAATCAATCCTTCGAAGTCGGGATAGACAGCGGAAATGGAAATGGTACGATACTATCAAATGATAGTACATCGGGATATTTTTCATCTGCATCGCAGCCTTTTCAATTTATCGCCGCCGATAGCATAGGTGCGGACTCTGTAAATGTAGAAATAAGGGTAGGGATACCGAATGAGATAGCGACTTCTATACTGCCTGGTCGCAAAGGAAATTCAGGTCAGAACATGAAAGTGAAACGTCCAACAATTAGTGCCGGGCTTGAGAATTCGGGTCTCAGGAAATCTGCAAGCAACGTAGGGCCTAACGCGACGGGCCGCAAATCGGTTTCTGATGAGAATAATTTTACTTTGAGTGACTACGGAATAGGGTGGGTGGAGATTCAAAATGGGAATCATCGTCCAATTATAAAAAGCATCAGTTACTCCCCCTCTCGCCGATATTTTTCATACGACAGCGTTGTGTCAGTTTCAGCAGTAGTGTTTGATCCTGATGGAGACAGCGTTACCGTGAAGTATGAACCTGGTCAACAATTTAAACTTGAAAATCTTGGAGCAAACATTGTCAAAGTAACTGCAACGGATTCAAAGGGAGCTTCGACTGTGAAGTACGATACAATCTACGCGGTCTATGTCGATATGGAGCCGTCCGATGAAGTTGTCAAGGACGGAGAAAACATGGATTTTCAGGCAAAGGTTTATCCCAACACTATTACAGCAAATTCGTTTGAGTGGAGTTGGTCACCAGATAATCCAGACGGAGGAAATGATCCGTTCGTAGATTTTGAACCTGGCTCTGACCAACAAAAAGTGACCGTCAAAAGTGCGAAATGGTACGCTTTCCCAGATCACGATTGTCATCCGCCAAGCAATCAGACTTCTACCTATGACTTGAAGACACTTGTCAAGATAAAAGGAGACGAGTTTGATCAGAAAGGCAACTTGAATGTATTCTTGCCTCGCTTAGGTGGTGAAGAAACGCATGCTTATATCATCGGTAATCCGTACGCAGTGCCAGTTTATGATAATTCTGGAAATATTAAGCAATGGCGCATATTCAGTATTGGAACCTTGGAGCGAGTTGTGGATAAGCCCGTTGTGAATCTACCCACAACAAGCCAATTCTATACAAAATTGATCACACATGAGAATATTCACCAGCAGCAGTGGATATCTGGTATGGCGATGAATTTGTGGTCAGTGGATGAACTCTACAAGAGAATACGGACCATTACAGCGAAAAGCCTACCTGATATTGCCGCGAAGGTGAGCACCGTTCGCCTTGCATTCGAATCGGAGCAAATAAAGGCATTCGAAGAAATATACAATCTAATGGAGTTAGAAGCCTATAACGTTTCAGATCAAATTCCTCCAAAATATTATTATCAGAGATGTGATCGTACTGATTTTCTAACACAAAACTAGGATGGGCTGAAAATGCGAAAGAAACTTTTCTTCATGATTGTTAGTACCTGCTTACTGCTTGTGTCCGCTCCTTCGCGAGTACCTGCTCAGGTAACACAGTTTTCATTATCAGAAGTAGTTGATAGCTCAAGTTTGATCGTTATTGGGAGAGTTGATAGCGAGTATCAATTGTCGGGGTACAGAATAGATTCGACTAGTAAACCAGGTTACTACGGCATACTGACCGATCTAGACGGATCTATTATTCGCATAAGCGTTCAACAGGTTCTGAAGGGAGACTCGGGGGGTTCTGACTTGAGTATCTTTTTAAAGACTGATGAAGCTGCCCCTAAAGAAGGACCGGGTGTATCGTTCACAAAACAGAAAACGTATTTATTATTCTTGAACTTACGAGCCATCGACTCGACAATTGCTGTCAAATATAGTCTATCAAGGGAGGACTACTATTTCCCATACTTAAGTGGCTATGGGGTTGTGTTGCTAGAGGGGAAAAATGGCTTGAATGAACTGGAGACGACAGAAAACTATTTGTTGTCACTCCCGACAGTGCCGCCGAAAGATACCCCACTCTCATTTTTGCTTGACAGCTTGGCTGACAAAACTCAGGAGGCTTACAGCAACCGTTGGATAGGCAATCAAGATTTTGTCGGTGAATTAGAGAGAAAACTTGACAATGCAAAGAAACATTTGGTGAAGGGAGATTCTATAGCGTGCTGTTTGTCATTGCAGAACTATCAGAGAGAGGTAGACACTATTTATGAAAAAACGTTGAGAAAAGAAATAGGAGGAAAGAATGATGAAAGTCGGTTCATTTCCCCCGAAGGTTGGAAACTTTTGCACTATTACGCGCAATACGTTATCGACAGGCTTCCCTGTCAAAAAAAATAATCACTGTTTACAAAGACGCTCACAAAACATGTTGCTAAGTATAAAAAAGGTGATCTGAAATGAGAAAAGTGATCATTCTATTGTTCGCGCTTGTCACCGGTTCTTTTCCGCAGACGTCAAGTTTCCATTCTGAAATTGCGGCTGGTCAGGTGTGGCAAATCCCATTTGCCTCATCAGACAACACGATCTCACTCAGCATTCAAAACAGCTCCAGCGTCGAGGCGAAGAATGTCTTCGTCGCCTTCAATAGATTTCCATCATGGTTGAAATTCAAAGAGAGTACCTCAATTATAAAGAGCATTTCAGCCAATTCTTCCGGAGATGCCGAGTTCACGTTCTCAGTCGAAAAGAAAGCACCAGTCGGAAAAGACACGACTTTGACAGCGACAATTACCACTGCCAACGGTCAAAGCTGGACGAAAGACATAAAGATCTCTGTCGGAGCGCCGAAGGATTACAAGCTTTACAACAACTTTCCCAATCCATTCAACCCGTCGACAAAGATAGCATTTGAGCTTCCGAAAGCATCGCATGTAAAGCTCATCATCTATGACATCGTCGGGAGAGAAGTTGTGCAAGTTGCAGACGCAGATTATCCCGCCGGTTATACCGAGCTGACATGGAACGGAACAAACAAAAATGGAACACTTGTTTCATCCGGAGTTTACTTCTACCGCATCAGCACGGATAAGTGGAGCAAAGTGAAGAAGATGTTGATGCTAAAGTGAATTGGGTCCCATCTGAATAACCGCTACATAAGTATCCTACCGGATAGGTTCTACATATATGGTGGATCAGGTCAACCTTGAAATTTTTTTCTAGAAATTTAAGGGGCTCTACTGGGGAGAGTTGCAAATTGAAAATAAACCGGGTAATATTAGGAGAACCAAGGAGGTGGCATGCCAAACGAGCGATTTAGACTAAGTGCTGAAATAAGCACTAGTGATACAAAGAAGATTGAACCAGTCCTAACCAAAGTTATCGGAGTTAACGGGATAATTCGGACCGAAAAGGGTTTCAAGGTAAAAACAACGATAGAAGGTCAGAGCGCCACGGAATTGAACCTTGAATTGTTATCAGCATTGAAACGAGTAGAAAAGGAAACTGTCCTTCGAGCTAAATGGACTACGGGCAGAACAACGGAATGGTTCATTGATTACGTGTTGAAAGGTGTTACGGAATCTTAGGTGGATGATCAACTTCCTATTTATCTCCGTTTTGTGTAGCGCGTATTGTATGTTTCGAGGAGTGCGGCGCGACTTTTTTTCTGGCGGACGTTAGGCGCAACCCGCTTTTCGAAATAAGATGAGCACACGACTCATTTGTTAAACAGCAAACAAAGACGACAGACCGCATGAATAGCGAAGCATTTCTCAAAGCACTTGATAGTGAAATTTGGTGGGAGTGGAAGTGGGAGAAGCGCAACCGTTATTGGATGTTGACAATTAACTGGGCTACTTGGCTGGCACGATTGTTCATCCTAGGCTTAGCTTGGTTCCAATTGACCAGCCAAGACAAGGATGGTAATGCGCTTTGGGTGTTGCTGTCGCTTGCAATCCTGTCAATGCTGAACATTGCCCTACCGCTTTTGTCTTATTCGTTTCGCTTCCAGGAACGACAAGAAGTTCACGACAAAAATGCACGCGAATACGAGTCCATCAAAGTTGAACTACAAACGGCCCTTATCTCACTTCAAGATGCCGTTAACAAGTTCACGAAAGTACGGCGAGAGCCGACCGAGAAGGTTATTCGCTCGACTCCGTGAAGCAGCCAAATGGAGAGTGCAGGCTGCGTCTAACACGCGCAAAAAAGATGCTCGATTATTATATATCATGGAGTTCGCTTCATCCCGCTTTGCCGCATCGTGGACGCCAAGCAATATTTGTAGCGGCAAGCGGGGCGGACTTTTTTGCGCAGGACGTTAGTTGCAATTGCCGTCAGAGTTTACGAAAGGAGTATCAAACATGAAAAATCTATTTCGGTTCTTAGTATTGTTGATCTGCTCACTTGCGAGTGCAAACCTATCGATTGCTCAATGGGTTCAAAGTAATGGACCGTATGGTGGTGATGTTCATGCTCTTGCAATCAGCACGGATGGGACAAATATTTTTGCAGGAACTAATGCCGGCGGAGTTTTTCTGTCAACGAATAACGGTTCAAGCTGGACATACTCCGGATTAACAAACCACGCTATTAGCTCTCTTGTTTTCACTCCTGATGGTAAAAATATTTTTGCGGGTGTTTGGGGCAACATGAGCGGAGTCTATCGTTCGACAGACAACGGTTCAAGTTGGGTAGCAGTTGATAATGGCATGCTAGATAACCGGACAAACACTTGTCCTTGGGTCTATTGTCTTGCCATTTCTGGGACGAATCTCTTTGCCGGTACTTTAGGTGGTGGGGTCTTTCTGTCTACCGACAATGGCGTAACCTGGACTACAGACACTTCAGGTTTGACGAACAAATATGTGTTGTCTCTTGCCGTATCGGACACGAATGTCTTTGCCGGCACCGACGATGGTGTCTTTGTTTCCACCAACAACGGCACAAGCTGGACGGTGGGGGACAGCGGACTCACGAATACCGAGATCAATTCTCTTGCAATCAGCCCTGACGGGACGAAACTTTTCGCCGGCACGAATAGCAGCGGAGTTTTTCTGTTAACGAACAACGGTTCAACCTGGACGGCGGAAGACAGTGGACTCGGAAACGCTAATGTATACGATTATGTCAATGCACTGGCAATCAGCCCCGATGGTAAGAATATCTACGCCGGAACTTGGGGCGGTGAAGTTTTCCTTTCGACTGATAATGGATCGACTTGGCGAAGGATAGGTTCTCAATTGGCGGCCGTGTCGACTCTCGCACTGAGCCCCAACGGAACGAATATCTTCGTAGGCACTCATTCCAACGGAGTCTATCTTTCTACAAACACCGGTTCAAGTTGGACAGTTGTCAATAGCGGATTAATGGCCGTCATTATTAATTCTTTTGCATTCAGTCCTAATAACACTAATGTCTTTGCAGGGAGCGGCGGTGAAGGAGTATTTCTTTCAACCGACAATGGTCTGAACTGGATACCCATCAACAACGGAATAGGGGAACTTGCTGACATTACATCTTTTGCGATTAGCACGAATGGGGCCAGTGTCTTTGCAGGTACCGACGGTGGTCAAGGTGTTTTTCTTTCTACGGACAGTGGTTCAAGCTGGGCCGAAGCGAACAAAGGATTAACAAATGGCCAGGTTAAAACTCTTGCAATGAGTCCCGACGGAAGGGATATTTTTGCGGGTACCAGCTACAGCGGTGTCTTTCTTTCTAGCGACAGTGGTTCAAGCTGGACTCCTATAGATTCTGGATTAACGAACGATACTGTCTATTCGATTGCAATCAGCCCCGATGGGGCGAAAATTTTCGCCGGCACGCTTGGAGGCGGGATCTTCCTTTCCATAAATAACGGTTCAAGCTGGACAGCAGCGGACTCTGGATTAACGAACAATTATGTCCATTCTCTTGCGATCAGCCCAGATGGAACGAAAATCTTCGCTGGGACGTATGGCGGTGGAGTTTTCCTATCTACGAACAATGGCGTAAGCTGGGAGGCGGTGAACAATGGGCTAGGGAGTGGTTCCTATATTCCACCTATTACATGCCTTGCCATTACTCCAGATGGCGCAGTTGTTTTTGCAGGCACAGACTGCAGTGGCTTGTTTCTATCCACGGACAATGGTTCAAGCTGGAAATCGGCTAATGATGGAGCGGAGGGTGTCATTGTCATCTCTCTTGCCGTTGACCCAAGTGGGACATTTGTCTTCATGGGTACTAAGTCAGGGGGCGCTGCAGCCAGTTCCACGGGTACAAACACTGCGAGCGCAAACTCTGGATACGGGGTGTGGCGATGCTCAGTATCGAAGATAGTTAGTGGTGTTAAGAATGACCCGAAGCAAATTCCAGTTCGTTTTGCTCTTGAGCAGAACTATCCGAATCCGTTCAATCCGTCCACGACCATCGACTATCAAATACCCGGAAACGCGTTTGTAGCCTTGAAGGTGTTCGATATACTTGGAAGAGAGATCAAGACCTTGATCAATGAACGGCAAGCTGCAGGAAGCCATTCCGTGCGATTCGACGCAAGCAATCTACCGAGTGGAGTTTATTTTTACCGACTGCAAGCTGGTACATTAACAGAAAGCAAGAAGCTTACGCTTCTTAAATGAAGGGGCAACTGCAACTAACAGCCAGAAAGAAGACGCTCATCATGGTATATAAAATCGAGTTCGCTTCACACCGCGCTCATCGGAATAACATGGATGTGCGAAAAGGTTCTTCTTGGTGGACGCTGGTCACCGGCACATAGCTAAACTACTATATTGATCTTGACATTGAAGAATAATGATCTAGGGGATGCGATGGAAAAAGAAACAGATTCAACAACCACGGCACACCCAGAGTTCGGGAAATTGAACAACTCGTTGGTGCTGTTGTCGCCGTTGCTAGTAATTATCATAAGCTTTGCCGCTGCCCGGATATTCAAGGTTATATGGGGTGTCTGGGCATGGGCACCGGGTATTCTGATATATTGGATTGCAATCGCGATCTTAATTTGGTGGGGAGGCGGAAGATCGTCCATCAAAAGATGGTTGGGATCCTCGAAGGGAGGTTGGGGTTGGTCAGTGTTTGCTGTAATTTTAGCTTTGCCTGCTCTGCCTATGATTCTCACGAAGAGTCATCTCCTTCACGGTATTTCGATCTGGCTACCGTGGTTATTGTTAGGGCTGATTAATCCTTTCCTGGAAGAAGGCTATTGGCGAGGTCTCGTACTGGATTCGACATCGAAATGGTCTAAATGGTTAAGCGTTCCTTATTCAGCTTTATTTTTCGCCTTGAATCATCTTGTTGGTCTGGGGACAACATCAATTGCCTGCCGCAACCCTATTTTTCTGGCGAATGTGTTCATCATAGGCATATGCTTCGGGATTATTTACTACAGGACGGGAAGTCTTCGGTGGCTAATCTTTTCGCATGCACTGACAGACCTTTTCAGTCTGAGCGTCCCTGTTTTCTTGAATCTGTACGTCCCACCGCTTTAACATTTTCATAGCATCATGGATGCGCGGCGGGACTTCTTTTCGCATCACGTTAGTTGCAATTGCCGGCTCATGGTCAGAAAGGCATGGTTGTTATGAACAATGTGGAAAAGTTTCGTTTGCTGATCACTGTATCTACACTTTGTCTCACTAATTTGTCCGTCGCTCAATGGGTTGAGACAAACGGGCCGTATGGAGCCTCAGTCTGTTCTTTTGCCGCAGATAGCACGACGATTTTCGCAGGAACGATCGAAGGGGGAATCTATCGGTCGACCGATGACGGCATCAGTTGGGTGAGCAGCAACGGTGCCATGGTCAGCACCTATGCACTCTCATTGGCTGCAATCGGAAGGAACATATTTGCTGGATCAGGGACTGGTGAAGGCATCAGTGTTTCGACTAACGATGGGATAACATGGAGAACGGTCAACAACGGACTACCTCCAAGCCCATATGGTTTTCAGACTGGCGTGATTCGCGCTCTTATTGTCGTGGGCACGCACATTTTCGCTGGGATTAACGACCCGAATGCCGTTGTGTACTGCTCCACGGATAGTGGGACTAGCTGGAATTTCGCTGGTTCAGGGATCACTTCCGGAAGCATTTCAGCATTTGCTATTGGTCCCGAAGGAAATGATTCGATTATTGCTGCCGGGACCAATGATGGAGTCTTTCTTTCGACAGACTATGGGTCAACATGGGAGGGTGCCGGATTGAAGAGTGAACCAATTCGATCTCTCGCTTTCTATGGAAGGAATCTTTTTGCAGCATCTTTTTATGATGGGGTCTTTACTACGTCTGACAATGGTGTCACTTGGTTGGCTGCGGATTCAGGATTATCTAGCACACAAGCGAGTTGTCTTTTATCAAACGGTTCAGAATTGTTCCTGGGGACTTACAACGAGGGTATCTTTCGTTACAATAATGACCTCAGAACCTGGAGCGCTGTTAACGTGGGTTTACCCCCGGATGAGACAAATGCCCTTTTTTTCAATGGGAACAGTCTATTTGCTGGTCTAATGGAAGTCGGAGTTTGTCGTTCTTCGAACTACGGTGCAGGTTGGAATGTCTCGAACAAGGGGATGAGAGAGTACGATATCTATTCGTTGGCTTCACTTGGGAATATCATATTTGCAAGTAGCTATTACTCATTCCGGTCATCGGATGAAGGGTTGAACTGGGTTCCCATTATGTATAGGTCCGCCTTCTTTGCGGACATGGATACTGTCGTTTTTGCTACCGCGGATTCAGGTATCTGCTTCTCAACAGACCAAGGAGTCAGTTGGACAACATCTCCGAATGACAGTCCACCGCTAGGATTCCAATACACTGCTCTTGCGGCGGGAGAAGAGAATCTATATTTGGGGGGTGCGGGTATGTGCGATATATGCAATCAAGGCGGTGTTTATCTTTCAACAGATCGGGGTGGTTGCTGGAGCTACAGAGGGCTCGCGAACATCTCTGCTTTGGCAACTAGTGGAGCGAAGGTCTATGCCGGCGATGTCGCCAACGGCGCCGCCAACGTTTTAGTATCCACAGATGCTGGATTGAATTGGGACGCTATCCTGAGTGCACCTTATTACATGAAAGCTATTGCCGTTCGAGAAGGCGAAATATTTATCGGAACCGAAGGCGGTGGTGTTATCCATTCGACCGACGATGGAAAAAATTGGGAGTATATAGATACAGGTCTATCTGGTTCCGCATTGCTAGTATCTTCCATTTTGGTCTGTGGACAGAATGTCTTTGCAGGGACAGGCGCGGGAGTCTTTTCTTTGGACATTGATGATACGAGTTGGAATGCCATTAACACAGGATTTGTACTTTCTTCTGATGCGGTGTACGCACTCGCGAGTGGTGATTCAAACTTGTATGCAGGATTGTATGGGAGTGTTTGGGAACGTCCGTTCTCACAGATTACTGCAGTGAAACAAGCTGTTCCACCAGCGGCACCTTTATTTTTCCGGTTAGGCCAGAATTACCCTAATCCTTTCAATCCGACAACGATCATAGATTACCAGCTGCCTTCAAGGAGTTACGTGACTTTGAAGGTATATGATGTCCTCGGAAGGCAAGTGGAAATTTTGGTGAATGAATATCAGAGCGCGGGCAGTCATTCCGTGAGATTTGACGCAAGCAAATTACCGAGTGGAGTTTACTTCTACAGACTCGAAGCTGGAACCTACCATGAAACCAAGAAACTTCTCTTGCTTAAATGAGCGGGCAACTGCAACTAACAACCGCCGTTGGAGAAACGAAGCGGTTCAATGTTGAAGGTGTACTTAATTCCTAATGAGATTATCATGAAGCAGAAGTTCATTCGGGTAACATCGATCTTTGCGGTTGCTTTTATCTCTGTAATAAGTGCTTCTTCTTTCAGGGGAAATAATGGATCAATGGACCCTGACAGTCTGACGTTGAATAGTCTGCGGAAGTTGGATAGATCTCCGTTTTACACGATGACTTTTTATGGCGATTATTATTTCAAAGATTATTTAGACGGACGAATTGAATTTCCGAGGTTGGACAGTGTGGATGCGAAAATAAAATGCACCTGTTTCGCGGCAATGGGCAATAGCGACTCGATGCTGTTCGGAAGAAATTTCGATTATCCAAACTCAATTCCTCTGCTTCTCTTCACGCATCCAAGAGATGGGTATGCATCCATGTCGATGACCGATCTAGATTATTTTGGATATAGCTACAAGAACCTACCGGACTCCTGTTCAAATAGAAAACAATTGTTGAAAACGCCATGGTTGCCGATTGACGGGGTAAATGAAAAAGGGGTAGCAATCGGTATCATGACCGTTGAAAAGACGGAGCCTCCAAACGATTCAAGCAAGCGTACGATAAATGAAGCGGCGATGATAAGATTAGTGCTCGACTATGCTGGCAATGTTGAAGAGGCCATTGAATTGATTCGACATTACAATGTCAATACCACCTTGATCGATCCGGAGCCCGAACATTATTTGATCGCAGATCCTTCCGGGCAATCGGTAATTGTCGAGTTTCTCGAAAATGATACAAAGATAATTCGGAATCAAACCCCCTGGCAGGTCGCGACAAATTTTAATGTTTATGGAAAAAACGTTTCAGAAATAAATGATGAAAGATACTTACTGGCATCTGCTGAATTAAAAGCAAAACTCGGTAACGTTAGTACGATTGAAGCTATGGCAATTTTGAAAGACGCTTCGGAAATCAATACAAGGTGGTTGGCAGTATATAACATGACTACAAAGAAAGTCGTAATTAGCATTGGACGGAATTTCGATAAAGTCTATAGATTCAATCTAACAAACTCAGAGAACGACGGCAGCAACTAACAGCGGCAACAATAACATTCACTCATACCATGATGAATAAAGGGGTTCCCTCAACGCCGCACTCATATTATATTGAATTGGTTGCGCGGCAGGACTTTTTTCTGGCGGACGTTATACGCAAGCAAAGGTACATCTGGTAAGGCGTTTTGCGGAGACTATAATTACCCAGGGCCAAAGAGTGATTTTATCTAGAAACCATAAGGATACGGGAAGGAACCAATGAGAAAACTGATCGAAATCACGTTCATGAGTCTCAATGGCGTGATGGACGCCCCAGACATTGTGCAGGAGGCGCAGCGATACTTCTTATCCAGCGAGGAGCACAACGACTATCAGAAGGAGCGACTTTTTGCAGCGGATGCTTTGCTGCTAGGACGAAAAACGTACGAAGTGCTATCGAAGGCTTATCCAAGCATGGCGAAATCTGGCGGAGGGGTACCGATGGACTTTGTAGATCGCATGAACAGCATTCCAAAATACGTAGCCTCGATGAGCCTCAAAGAAGCATCGTGGAACGCGAAAGTCATTCGAGGCGATATCGCGGAAGAAATGCGAGAGATTAAGGACCTACCAGGCAAAGACATCATAAAATATGGTACAGGGCCTCTCGACTCTATCTTGTTTGGCCAGCATTTGGTTGATTTGCTTTGCATCATTGTTTACCCTTTCGTACTGGGTCACGGCAGGCATTTGTTTGAGGGGCTCGAGTTCACGACGCACTTGAGATTGTCGGAGGTGAAACGGTTTGAGAGCGGAACTGTGGTGCTTGAATACATCCCCTAGAAATGATCAGCACTGATATAACATGGAAATCTTGTTTCTTTGTTCTGCAAAACACGATCCGTACAGAACTTTGCCTGCGTATAACAACGGCAATCACGACGCTCGATTATTATATATCATGGTTCTCGCTTCATGTCGCGCACATCATATCAAGAAGGATCGCGCCACGAACCATGCGAAAGGCATAGCAGGCGTGGAGTTTCACATAATTGCTGCGTTGCGTCTGTAGACAAACTCTTTGGGTGTGGTATATTACGTGTATAGCAATAGATTAGTGAGTTCCTTAGTGAGATTTCCAATTAACAGGAGATGATTGCATGTCTATTCTTTTGCATTTTTTTGCATTGATTATCGTATTACTACTTTTTGGATCTATTGGTTACGGACTAGCAAAAAGATCGAAGAAATTGGTCTCTCTTATTGCAGGGATAGTCCTGGTCGTGGTTACGATCTTTGTGTTTGGCATTATGCCTTCTACTATTCTTATCGGAATCTACGAACTTAAGGTTTATGTTTCATATTCTCTCATGGCTCTCATTTTAGGAATAGTTGTCGGTCTTGTAGTCCTAGAGATAAAGCACAGGAAACGCGAAGACGCGAATGGCTAAATGTTATTGCAGAATGAAGACGACTATCTGACACGAATGTGCGATAGCTGGGAAAGAGGGGCTTCATCGTCGCGCTCAGTTAATCTTGCGCCATGGTATGCACGCAATCGGCCGCAAGGAGCGCGGCACGAATGTGATTCGCGCGGACGTTATCGAAACTTGCAATCTTCAAAACGCTAATTATCTGTTGACGCATCAATGAAAGAAAAAATCATCTTTTCATGGAGTGGCGGTAAGGATAGCGCCATGGCTCTTTATGAGCTAAAGATGATCGGCGATTGCGACATATCGGCGTTACTCACAACTGTGACAGAGGACTACGATAGAATCAGCATGCATGGCGTTCGACGGGTTCTTCTTGAGCAACAGGCTGTGTCTTTAGGTCTTTCTCTTGAAAAGATCTACATCACGAAGAATGCGACCAATGATGAGTATGAAACAAAAATGAGAGCGAAGCTGATGGAATATCACGACAGAGGTGTTTCGTCGGTTGCCTTTGGGGACATTTTTTTAGAAGAATTGAGAAAGTATAGAGAAGAAAACTTGTCAAAAATAGGAATGAAGGGGATCTTCCCTATATGGAAAAGGGATACTACTGAACTGGCAAGTACATTCATAGACCTAGGGTTAAAAGCAGTTGTAACCTGCATTGACTCAAAAATCCTTGATAAAACATTCGTCGGCAGACTCTATGACAAGCACTTCTTGGGTGATCTCCCTTCCGGTGTTGACCCATGCGGGGAAAACGGAGAATTTCATTCGTTTGTATATGATGGACCGATATTCCGAGAAAAGATAGCACTAACACCTGGAGAGGTCGTCTTACGCGATGACCGTTTTTACTTTTGTGATTTGATACCTGCCGAGGGTATTGGTGTCGGTTCTGATAACATGCAGAAGAAAGATGCCCGTCATTAGAGTTGTATCGAGTTCGCTTCATGCCGCGCACGTAATAGGCTTCAAAGAGCTCGCTGCGACTTTATTCCCGACGTTAGATGAAATCGACTAGTAATTGGAGGAGGGTATGACTAGGTTCATCCAGGATCCAGATTCACATGGCAGTCTGAAGGACTTACAGATTCTTGTTAATAACAAAAAGGAAATCCTCGATGCGAAGATTTCTGAGTGGAAGGGTGAGCGGGTTAGAGTAGAATCGGTCTCGCCTATGAAAGCCGACGAATATGCGGAGTATACGGATTCGGACTTTCTGGCAAAGCTAGGAATTGAGTCGCAGGTGAAGCATCCTTCAGTCAACTTTTGGCCGAGGAATGGTCCACAGTGGGATGCTCTAGGACGCTCTGGTGAGAACTTATACCTTGTTGAAGCCAAGGCCAATATACCTGAATTAGTCTCTCCTCCAACTGGAGCTGGCGAAGTGTCCAAATCCCAAATAATTGACTCGTTAAGTGAGGTTAAAGAGTATCTCAACATTAACGATGCTGTGGATTGGACAGGAAAATTTTATCAGTACACGAACAGAATCGCTCATCTCTATTATCTAAGAGTAATGAACGGATTCAAGGTGCACCTACTCTTCATTTATTTTGTGAACGACTTGGATGTCAAAGGACCGTCTTCAATTGAAGAGTGGCGTGGGGCCATACAAATAATGGAGAACTATTTGGGTATCAGCAAACATCACAAACTTAAGAGATATATCGGAGAATTTTTCGTCGAAGTCAGTGCTTTACGCTAGCATGGCTTTTTCACAACAAGATCATAATATATGTGGAGTGACATAAAGAATAGTCGATAGCAATGGAATTTTACTCGTCGCAACAAGCGAGGCTGCCTTCGTATTGTAAACGTTAGCGACAGCCGACATTGCAATGCCAATTATTCGTTAGGAGAAATCACATGAGATCATTGACACGGTTTATTAATAACAATCGGCTTGTTCTCTATTCTCTTGAGAAGACTAGGAAGTTCTATCGTCAGTATGACCCAGGATGGTACCTGTACAGAAGAGTTGCATCAGAGATAAACATGGAAGCTAAATTCAGAGATGAGTTCATCGAGCTAGTCTACGTGACATTGTCGGCTTGGAATATGAATTCTCGTAGGGCCAGGCTTGCCGGATTCGATGTCTTCAAAGAATCAATACATGAACATAGAGACAGATTTGCCAGACTATCGAACTTCTGTCTTGACGGGCTGACAAGCGCACAGTTGAATGAAATTTTATGGGTGGACGGCCACGCGCTGTTCTCAAACCTTGTGTTGGTTGCGGACACCAAGCCCAGATTGGTTACCTATTCTAAGACATTGCACTTCTTTCTTCCAGATCTGTTCATGCCTATCGACAGGACATACACGCTCAATTATTTCTGTGGTAATCTCAACGTTCCAAGGAGGGTTGAACACCAATTCGAACTTCTTTGTAAAGTCCTTGAGGAAGCTCGTCGATTTGCTGCATCGGTTCCTCTTGCCCATTTCATTGATAGAGTCTGGAATGCCAATGTTCCCAAAACAATCGACAATATTATTATCGGTTATCAATTGCTAAATCGTCATTGAGATGGAAGTAAGAAATTAATCGGGAAGGATCTCTACCAATATTTCATGATCTTATGTTGAGTTCGTGAAGAACCTGATTACAGAAAAAGGAAAATCGCCATGAAATACGAAAACAGGATTGTTGCTTTTATAGACATCCTAGGCTTTAAAGCGATTGTCGGAGCTACCCTCGACGAAGACGGAAACGAGGTTTCGGAGAAAATTAAGACCCTGAACGATACATTACTTCTGGTTCGACACGAATTCGATATGGATGAGCCGGACACGAAACTTACAAAATCAAGACAAGTTACCCAATTTTCGGACTCAGTTGTAATCTCCTTCCTTGCGCAGGAGCCAAGTGAAGTTTTCTACATTCTTCTCGACCTATTACATCTGGTGATAAACTTCGTAGGCGTCGGTGTCTTGTGCCGGGGTGGAATTGCATTTGGTAAATTGATACATACAGATAAGGTTCTGTTCGGACCTGCTCTTATCAAAGCTTATGAAACTGAAACCCGGGCCGCCCTTTTTCCGCGAATTATTCTTAGTGATTATATTATTGCCCTTGGTGCCAAATACCACTTGTCACATCATGATCCTGCAGACGAATTGGACTCAATATTGGATATAGTAACGGTCGACACTGACGGGATGTACTATATTGATTACTTCACCAATGCACAATCTGAGCTAAATGATCCAGCGTATGATATGCCTGAGTATATAACAAGACTTCGGAAGATTATAAAAGAGATGTCCCAGCATGACGAACCTGATATTGTCGTCAAGTTTGGCTGGATGAAAGACAAGTTTAACAAGCTAATAGATGTTTCAAGAGGCGAAGCCTTTATAAAAAGGCTAAAGAAGAGTGGCAACTATGAACTCGCTGAATTCTATTCGAAACAAGTCCATATGTGAGAACGCATTTAAGCTAGCTGCATTGGCCTCATTTATGCTGCAAGCATAACGACAAGCTTGGAGAAATGATGACGAACAGGGCCAACGAGTCCGCTGGGAGATTTGATTGGAGAACGAAAAAAACTTAAGCTGATGTAGTGTTTCCAGAAAAAGCATGGTGGCCCTTGGGCGGTTTGATTTAGGGTTCTCGCTTGCACTTCATGGATGCGAATAATAACTTTCAAAGTCAAATGGGTGTGTCGAAAAATTTTTCATGGGTTCAAAAGGAAATGTGAAGGCAAAAAAAAGGGCTTACATATCAAGGAATTGGAAGGTTGCAACGCCGATACCCGTGGTCTCTCTCTTCTGGCGCATTACGCACGAATTCAAGACGTCATTTGGACGTGTTTTAGATATGGGAGCTGGGGATTGTAGATTCGCTCGAGGCGTTAAATTTCAGAGTTACGTGGGCGTGGAGATCGATCAGCGCATCTCTGCTGACATCCAATCAGCTAAGGTGTCCTACTTACATGGCTGCGTATTTGAACATAGTGGAAATGATTACGATGCTTGCATTGGTAATCCACCATATCTTAGACACAATGAAATCGAAAATACTTGGCGACAGAAGATGATTTGGAGGTTCGATAACACACTTGGAATGACGCTCGATAGAAGGTCGAATCTTTATCTCTATTTTTTTCTGCTTGGACTTCAAAAGACAAAAATGAATGGGATAGTCTCTGTTTTGGTACCTTACGAATGGGCATTTATTCCGTCTGCAAAGTCTTTGAGAGACTACATTGAGATGAACGGATGGAGCGTTTTTGTCTATCGCCTCAACTACTCAGTCTTCAAAGGTGTTCAGACGACTGCATCTGTTAGTATCGTTGATAAATCTGATAATCGTGGCACTTGGGAATATTTTGACATAGACAAAGGGGGAATAATAACACAAGTCCCATCTTTTACGGAAAGTGGTCAATCACCTCTAGAACATGGAACAAGAGGCAGGGTGTGGGCTATGCGAGGATTGAGTCCAGGCACAAATAAGGTGTTTACCCTTACCGAGGGTGAAAGAGTTGAGGCCAATCTAACAAAGAAGGATGTACGAGCTTGTATTATTTCTCTCAAAGAGCTTCCATCGAAATTAACGGTTCTCGATAACGCGAACTTCAAGAAATACTTTGTTTCTAAAAACAAAAAATGTTGGTTAATACGAACGGACAAGAAGCCCACGAGTGCACTTAAGAAATATCTTCGAAAAATTCCTGAGGAGAAAAGGAGCACTTGGACTTGTCAAAATCAGACACCATGGTATAGGTACAAACCCCATCGTGCTCCAAAATTACTCTTCGGCCCTGCTTTCAAAAAAGCAAATCCTTTGATTTTATTTAACAAGATTAAAGCGATTGCGGTCGGTTCGGTGATCGGGATTCACACTCAATCAATAGAAAATATGAACGCGCTACACAAGAAGCTTCGTAAATACGATTTCAGCTCAAGATTGGTCCCTCGGGACAGGGGACTGAAGGTGATAGCTGTCAAGCAGGTGAACACTGTTCTAAATTCGTTGGTTAAAAACCCAGAATGAAGGATAATACAGCTACCCTTCTTGATGAAGGTAAAATCCATTTCTCTACCGAAGGGAGGTTACTCCAAGAACTCGGTGAGCGGCTTGTCGCATCGGCCGATTTGGCAATAATTGAGCTCATCAAGAACGCATACGATGCCGATTCTCCGATCTGTAAAGTATACTACTCAGGAGAAGATAGCCTTGCCGTTGAAGACCATGGCCACGGGATGACGATTGATGAGTTCAAAACAAAATGGATGACTATTGCGACTTCAAGCAAGCAGGAAGATCGGATTTCTCGCAAATACAAATGGAAGTTAACTGGAGCAAAAGGAATAGGCAGGTTCGCAGTACGATATATGGGACGATTCTTAAAGTTGTATTCGGTGGCATTTGATGAACAGCGAAAGGCGATGACGAGCCTCGAGGCAAATTTTGATTGGGTGAATGTTGATAATATCTCGACATTGGAGGCTTTTGAAATACCATATAAACTCTTTAGAGCCGCGGATGATGAGCAACCTGGAACAAAGCTTACAATAAGCCACCTGCGGAACGAAATCATCAATAAGAGTAAGATCAAATCAGAAGTTTTAAAGATCGTATCCCCATTATCAGGCCTAGAGCGAGGAAAGTTTGAGACGTCGATGAGATTAACGTGGTATTGACAGAACCATCTTCATTGATCTCAGAATACTGATAGAACTGGCGACCTTTATTATTCTCAATCTGAAACTCTAAGATTACGTCTCCAAATACATTTTTCGGAAAAGGCGGAACTTTGCTCAACTCCATGGCGCTGTTTCGGAATTGATTTCCAAGCGTAGCCGAGTCACTCTGAACAGTTGCCGTTATATTAATTCTAATACGTTGGTCCGCTTCAAGTCGTGTAGGAATTTCGCTATTCAGAACCCAAGAACTAGGAAAGGATTTCAATAATTTGATTCCTCTCGCTGGGAAGGGTGCATCGTTATGTAGCACCAGTATTCTATAAAAGGAATATGCATAAACGTTGTTAGCAACAAAACCACTCCCCGCACCGCGTCCTTCAATACTAATTGTTAATTTGGGTTTTTCAAGAAAATACTGAAATAGAGCTTGAGCCGGACCTTTCACCCATTCAAGTATCTTAAAGAAGTCATGCATATTAGCCACTCAAATTTCCGATAGGATTACCATGTCGATCTTGGAAAAGTCGAAAAATACTTTTACAGGATTAAGTACATCCCTTTGTGAATCGATAGGCATATTCAATGTTTTTTCTTTTCGTACCGGAAATAATAAATTAAGATAAGCCCGATGGGGGAAGGTATTATTAACAAAAAAACGGTATTCATATCGTAGCCCTCTTTTTTTAGACCGAATTTAACACAAGGAGAAATTCACTCCAAATTGTTTAAGTCATCACCCGCCGGGTTTGTCCGGGATTTGTTTGCAGGCTGACTAACCAAATCATAACCACAGCCGATCCCTGCATCTACCAGGCGCGTAAACACTACCCCGTGTTCCTGCATTTGCCTCTGAATTTCTAGTCAGTGGGCTCCATCAATTTCTCCACTGCATTTGACAGCGTATCGTTTGTGAGGTGCGCATAAATTTGCGTGACGGATGGGCTTGAATGACCTAACAACCGCTGCACTTCATAAAGTGAAACTCCCTTCATTACGAGCCAGCTTGCAAACGAGTGACGCAGGCTATGAAAACGCAGTGCCGGGTTGAGTCGGGCTGCTCTTACACATTTCTTGAAGTGCTTCGAAAGCCTCTCCACCTTCATTTGCTTTTTATCCAGCGTAAACACCAGACTATTTGGGTTGCTGTCCAGTCGATGCTGCAACACCTTTAGAGCTATGCCATTTAATGGAACTGCTCGGACCTTGCTCGACTTTGCCATGTGGGTTTGGTTATCTAGGAGAATTATCCGTTCGTAAATTCTTACTTGTCTCCATGTCAGATTAACTAGCTCTCCTGATCTACAACCGGTGTTTGCAGCGAAGAGCGTTATGTCTGATAGATCTTTATCATTCTTCATCATTGAAAGTAGTGCTTGAAATTCTTCTTGGGTAAAAAACAGTGGATATTTCACTGGCAGGCTGGGTTTCTTAATTCTCTTGCAGGGGTTCTCCTGCAGGTAGTTATGTCTTATTCCCCAATTGAAGAATGCGGAAATGCTGGCGTAATCCTTTCTGGAAGCATAGCTTGAGACTTGGGCTGCTCTGAACGACAAGAATGATTCAATCGCAGCTGTGTCCAGTGAATTGAGTAGTGGGTTGCCGAAGTATTTCCTCATTTCATTGAATGTTGTCACATAGACTTTTGTCGTGGATATTCGGTGAACCATTTTAGAATACTTCAGGAACTCTGATGAAAAAGCATTGAGATTAATTGTGTTTGTTCTCTTGGGTTTCGCTACATCAATCTTCCTGTTAAGCTCTATCAGAAAGGAGAGAGCTTCGGATTTCTGCCTAGCTCTAGTTGACTTTTTTCTTCTCTTGCCATTCTCATTCCAAATTACATAATAGATACCGCGTATCTTCGCTAGGAACATACTACCTCCTTATTACCAGATATTTTAATGACCAACACAGTTCTTGACAAATCGCCAGTGGATACTGTATCCGTCGATTAGTCTATCTTGCACTTTCAGCATAGCATGGAAGCATTTTCTCTTCAGTGGATTCTGGATGAGTGATCAAATCATCACGTCAGCGGGTAATGATCTGTATTATTGCTTGCGAGCGCGGTTTAATGAAGAGTCTTCATTGCTGAATAAGGTCGCTAATGCTTGACAGGATTATCAACTAATCATCGACTTACAATTGGGGGTAGGCTATTGCACCCGAATTTATGAAATTACACGATTCTGGCGAGATATCGTTCCTGCTGTCCTATTGTCTATTGGACATCATGACTTATCAATACACTCCATCAATTCTTCCTTGTATGAGATCACTCGGTGTATATCGCAGAAACTTCTTCACGGCGAGCCAGATACTCATCATTCCAAACAATATAGTTGGCGCCAAAAGAAATAAGGTCGACACGCTGAGAATATCAATGAAACGCTGATTCGAATTAGAAGCGATGTGGGAGAATCTTGTAAGCAGTATATATGGCAATGGTGATAGCTGTACCAGAAGGGAAAAAGAAAAGGCAAGGAAGCAGAGCATTCCTAGGAAAACCAAACCTTGAAGCAAAAATAATACGTAGAATGTTCGTGGCCTGGTACCAAATGCCTTCAACATGCCGATACTATATCGGTTTCTGGTGAGATAAGAACGGAAGATATGATATGCAACAAGACTTGAACAAAAAACCGAAATGATAATAATGAAAACCAGAAAAACCTCGGTCAACTTTTGCACAAAGTTATAGTTGGAAAGAGCGTTAACACTCTCTGTCTGTATTTGAGTTCCGAATTTCTCCCCTAATAGCTCGTTGAGAGCTTGCCAGCGAGAGAGATCGGAGACGTAAACGGCTATGTGATCATATGCAACATTGTTCTCTTTTTCAGGCAAGTTAATTCGAGTGGGACTGTACCTCCTGAGCATGCCCCCTTTGAACGTTAGCAGAGCTTCGTATATTTGCTGCAGTACTGCATTGTTGATTGTCAAATTCGCGTCCATAGAGATAAGACTAATCTTCCATCGGAATTCTGAGCAGCCGGTCGGAAGTTGGTCGGCAGGAGGCTCCCCCAACCAAGACACCGCCGGATTAAGTCTAACGTCAACTTTCTGAGAAGAATAATCTTCGATTAATGAATTAACTGAATCGAGCCCTGCAGAATCAACTGAACAACCGATAATTAAAGAGCCTTGACCAGTTCGATTCGGACCTTTCGGGATGGTAATGTACCTAAGGATCTGGTCCAACTCGTTTTTCCCTCGCTTCCCCAACACTCCTGCCCCCGCCTGGAGAGATGCCTTTCCAATATCTTTCTCTAACAATGAGTTCAGATGATTTGTAATCAGGAAGTCAGACTGATAGGGTAGCTTCCTTGCTATTCCTCGGATCGGCAATACATAGGGCGCTCCTTTACCAACAGATTTTAAGATGTATCTTGCTTCAGGATGTATGCCCGCTTGAGCTTGAATACCTAAGGCATGGGCCATTTCTTCACTGATAATGATACCAATGTCGAACGAATCAATAAACTTCCGACCAAACAATCCATTGCCGTCCGAAAATACTCCATCCACAATCTTATCGGTCCCCTCAACTGATCTACCCTTAAACGAAGAATAACCTGACACTCCATTCTTTCCATATGCTGAGAAGCTTCCGAATTGAAAAGCAAATCCTCCGATTGTCTCAACTGAATACTGTTTTCTTGATTCAGTGCTTTCGAAATACTTCAGTATCTCTGCCGCACGCTCGGTCCCCGTGGTACCAACACCTATCAAGTCAATAGGCAACCAGTGAACGAAAGGATCAGCGAATTTCAGATCCAAGATACTCCTAGCACCAACTGAGAATCCGACGGATAGCATCGCAAGAGAAAGGATCAATCCAAATGTCGTGAAATCGAGCTTCATTCGCGAAAAATCAAACGAAAAAATCCTTCGAGTGACGCGACCAAACCCAAACAGCGATACTGGATTGATCGTCGACTTCTTACTTTCACTGTTTGTAAGCTTGCCACTCACCTTCTTTGCCTCTAAGAAAAAACTTTCTTCAGACGCTCAACAAAGGTTTCTTCAGAAAAGGTGCGATTCTCATAGACACAATGCCAAGCATTCTCAATAGTTCTACAAAAGAAGTTTTCTTCAGATATCATATGCGTTTCACGGTCGCTGATGAGTATAACATTATGAGCGTGTCTGACTGCCAGATTAATATTATGAGTAATAACAATTGCCGATTTCTTCGCTTCAGAGTTGACAATATAGTCTCGTATTGCAGCCATGACCGCCGCAGCATCGTTATCACCAAGATTGCCCGTCGGTTCGTCACAGAATAGGACATCATTTTGAGTGAGAACTGCACGCACAAGTGCTGTCCGCTGCTTTTCGCCGCCTGATAATTTGTTTACTTGTTTTGATTTGAACTTTTCTATTTGGAGATCCTTGTATAGAGATTCAGACGGATCTTGATCAATATCGATTGGTTGGGACTTGATAAGCCTTGGGATTCGTACATTTTCATCTAAGCTAAGTCCCGGGAAGAAATGACTTTCCTGAAAAACATAAGAGAAATGATCTCGTCTCATTTCAGCAAGTCGTTTTTCGTCTGTCCGGATACTCGAATATAGTATGGGTGCGCTCCCATTCTTGTGGAAATATTTGATTTCTCCTTTGAATTCACGATAGTTGTTGAGCAGAGAAAGCGTATCTAGAAAAGTCGTTTTGCCTGCCCCAGATTCCCCCAACACGCAGGTCATCCGCCCCCTATCAACAAGCAATCGTGGAACACGGAGGACAGTCTCATCGTCATATTTTATTTCTAAATCTTCAATTTCAAAAAGGATATCGCTATGGTCCGATTCTCCTTCATTCACGGAATTAGCCACTCGTCAACCCAGAAATATTTTGTTTCATTTGAAATAAACACAAAGCTACCAGTCTCAGGGCCATTGAACAAATCGTAGAGAAGCTTTCTTTTTAATTCTAAGTACCTGATGAATTCTGGCAACTGCAGTTTCACTTCATCAGAACAAGCCGCTACGTCCTCCAAGGGCACGTCTCGCATTAGTTGGCTCTTATAAGGCAACCCGGTTACGTATTGAAACACTTCAGCCACGGGCATCTTCCGCAGTTTTTCTATTTCTGATTCGCCCGAAAATCTTCTGCACAACTCCAAGAATACGTTATATAAACCCATGCACACTTGCTGCTCGGTGCCAGGCTGAATGTTTGGATTGTCTGCGCTCAGGGGCGTGACATTTATTATTTGGTTTAACGGGTCGAGAAGTCCGCGGTCCAGCTCTGTTGCGGAAAGGAATAGCTCAAATCTATAAAGCGGCTCGGAGTAGCCAATCACTGAATCTGCTGTAAACCCGTCGGTAAACACTTGAAACGCCGTATCGATAACATTAGCGGCAGCAAATGTAAGTATGTCTTTATCCTCTTTTCGAATTTTGTTAAGCAGCCCCAGATTAGGAATGCTCGTCTTCGTTGAATCAAGCAAGATTCCCCAACTGTTAAATGACTCGATTTTTTCAGCCTCATTGATCAATTCCGTGTTCAGACTATCCACCGAGTCGATAGATGCAACAATTCCGTGCACAAGGTTGTCGATGACTTGTGCCGAATCCCCGCTATTTTCTGCAGGATAAATCCGACCATAGAATGGAGTATTCTTAGTCATGAAAAATCCGTTTTCCTCACTAATACCAAATGGACCTAACCTTGGGAAATATCGCCTGATAGAATTGGACAGTGTTCTTCCGGAGCGATCCAAAATCTCTTTTACGTCATCGACAAAACGTCCATAGGCCGGGTTACTTTCCACTTGGCCTACTTGAAAAGCCACAAAGTGAGGCTGATCGTACCTTACCATGAATTGAACAAGCTCGTTCATGTCACTTGTCCGCTCTTCGCAGGATTTATTCCCGACACCTCCGATCAGCACCACCAGACTTGTCTCATCAAAGCTACGAGTTTTCACGTTGAAGTTTTCACCTTCGTTGCGATAGGCCTCCGATAGTCCTCTGAATAGACACTTGTCATCTAGAATGGCATCGTTTGGATTTTGGGGAGTGCATTTTTGGGGATCCAGAAAAACGTCGACCATATGGGGAATCTGATCCTCTCCCACCAATGGGAGGAGTTCGGTTTGTGTAAAACCGGATGAATAGTTGCGATAAATTACGCTGCCAAATCTAATAGTGTTCCTAGAATGATGACTTCTTATCACACCTATAGCTGTCTTAATGGCGGTTCTAGCCGCATCAAAATAGGGACGCATACTGGCCGAGCCATCAATGACGAATATAACGTTTATGTGTCGAGTCCTTTCTATGATCTCGTTCAATATCCCACGAACGTTTGCTTCTCGATTTGGGTCAAGGATATTCATGCCCAGTGTAAGAGGCTGAATACAACCTGTGTGCATGACAGGTGGATTGTAAGAAAGCACTGGAAAGCGGCGGCGCTCTCCCGGCCATGGCGCGTCTCCCCATTTATCATCGTTCCAGATGATTGATGAATCAGGGCAGCCTTGGTTCTTGGAATAGGACAATGCTGAGACAGAGTCCGAAAAAATTGTGGCCTTAATGTTATTAATCCTCTCGTGAGCTGCAGTGCTTATATAGTTTGGTTCTATCACAATCCGATTCGACCAAATGAGAACTCTACTGGTTGGAGCCCACCCGACAAATTGGTTTCTATCTTCAGCATCATTGCCGAACATCGTAACGTTTGGGTTACCGCTCTTGCCTAATAATACCCATCCTCCAGTTTCGTCAAACTTGAACACATGATAGAACTCAAAAGCGTTCGCGCTATATCCCGTGTAGGAACTCCCCTCAGTGCCCGGATTTCTCCTAAACTGCAAGACCTTTGGATTTGTCCCGAGATTTGTGACCATTCCTTTTGCCACAACGCTGATAATCATGCCCTTTGTGGGAATTCCAGAATTCTTATCTTGAAGGCACTCATTTGGCCACAAGAGAATATTTCTTTTGGGGATCCATCCGAGTACATCCGAGTCCGTCATGTTGTCTCCTTTTGTCTGCCAGACATCCAACTTGACTACCCGAATGAATTCCTGCTTTTCGGCGACCACTACCAACGGTGTAAGGAACCCTATCGTGCCAACAAACGATGACTCTTCCGGAATTGTATATATACTATCATCGTCTCGGTCAGAGAACACTATCCACGTGATGTCATTCATTCGGGAATGTATCGGTGCACCAAGCTCCCTCTCATAATGAGACAGGAGATCCTTTGTTGGTGCCATGAGGCAGTCTGATCTGCCAAGGGCCCTTACAGTTTGACTGGAGGCCATCTGCACAGACAAGAAAAACAAAGACAATGCTTTCAGCCAATTCATATCAATATCCCTCCACTTCTATGGTATCACGAGGGTCTGTACTCTGATTCCTGCGATGTGTTTGAGTGTGCCAGGGGAGCTGCTGTCTTCTCTGGCCAGGATCAATGTGTTGCTCGAATTAAATCCTTCGTTAATTAACAGTTCCGCAAACTTGTCACTATTACTTCTGATGTTGTCAATGCTCGACTGGGACAAAAACAAAAACAATTTCTCATGGACCCTGTCACTATTGGGAAAGTCGCTTCGGAAATCTTGTATCGCCATCAACAAATGATTGAATGTGTTCGGCGCTAACGGCTCATAAACCGAATATGCATTCATTAGTCTGGCACTATCAGATAGAAACCCATCACAATAATACTCACCGCCGCCACTTACGAATAAACGTCCCTCGGTTAGCCTCTTGTTTGATTTCACATCCCTAATTAAGGAATCCAATGCCGGTTTGATTTCTTCCCACGGTATGAATCCTCTTGATTTGTCGAGGAAGAAAATAGGGACGCTTGGGAGCGCTTCGAGTTTCACTGATTCGCGCTCTTTAGGTTGATATACAAGCTGCTTCCAGCCATTAGAGTTTGCGGGTGCATATCCTTGAGGCATAATTATTGAAACCGAGGAAGTAGATGCCGTTGAGAACAATGGAATGGCTAGTGTGATAGAAATAGAAGTTAGATGCGTCCCCTGTAAATAGTCGTGCTCTACGTCGACAGGGCTGGAAGTATGGGAGAATGAGCTAGGAGAAATTACTCCTACTTCTATGCCAACTTTATATGAACTATTAAGCAAGTATTCCCATCCTATAGATATGCCCAATCCGTTACGATGATGAGAAACCTTAGTCACAGGATCGGTTGACTCAAGTTCCACTGCCGATGGCTGCAAATAAAATTGATGTTCTTTCATGTTGATTTCGGCGAGTGGTAGTCGAATGTACAACGAAAAGGAATAATAAGGAGTGCGGGCGAGAATACTTGAGTTAAGTTCCTTTGATAAATCAGATGCACGGACTTCGTTCTGATACGAATAGCTGCCTAATCCAATTTGGCCGCCAAGTCGGAAATCCCCTTCAACTAACTTGAACCCATCCAGCCTCCCGCCAGAAAATAGTCTCACACAATTCTTCAGAGAGAAGCTATATCCCATTTGAACGAGATACCCGTTTTCCGCTCCCCAAAATGCGCCGCTCGATACGTTAGCCTCGCCATCCTTTGACACCACTGACCAGACATCTTGCTTTGATCTGAGTGAATCCACCACTGGCTGTGCCATAACAGCGCCATACGAAACGGCAAAGCAAAACAGCAATCTCGACAAAACGGATAAGTAGCTTTCCTCAAAGACTACCACTGTACTTTCCCACTCAAGTCAAACTCAATCATAGGATTTCTAGGATCGTTTGTTCTAAATCGTATCTTTGTTGATAATTGCGTCGTTGTTGATTTTTCCCCTGGATTTGCAAACCTGGGTAGAAAGCGAAAATAAAGAGTATCTCGCTTTCCTCCAGGGATTCGAAAGTAATTGCTTGGTTGGATATCGAAACAGTCCGCATTAGGGCCCGTCTTACCATCCAAGGATATCTTGCCAATTGCTCCACCTTCGTTATACACTTCGACTCTTTCTACAGGGATCTCGCCGGGCGTATAAACTACGGTACCCCCTCCGAAGGCAATTACTTGCCTATCAGTTCGCAACCGCGCATTTCGTTGGTCGAGAGAAGGTTTTGAAGGTGTTGAGATATTGGGATGAGAAGACTTATCTATCGGCGGCTCAACAAACAAAGTGATAGAAGAATAATCCTGATTGCAGATTAGAGCAGCTATCCATGCCCGCACACTGTCAACATCCGTAAAGATTTTCATCCCGATATTCTTAAGCGATTCATTACTCGTTAGTATCGCCATGGAACTCGTATCAACTGCACTTAGATATTCATCATAGGCCCTCTTAATGTCAATATTCTTATCGTTCTCCTTTGAGAAGGACTCGCCTATCTCAACATTTGCAAGGTGCCTTTTCACTTTATTTGTAAGAAAATTTATATTTGCCTTGTTACCTGCTGCGCCTTCCTCTATCACTGTCTCAAGTGACAGGTCCGAAGATCTATCGTAACCCAACCGATGCAACCTTGGTATAGGCAAGATATTATACTGTTCACAACCTATTGGAAAACACAACTGCCTTATCTTATCCGGGATAATGTCCGTCTTCTCGCTTCCCAATCTGTCAGCTACTACAATTACAAGATTAAGTTCCTTCGGCGGTTTATTAAGACCGCTACATCCCATAAACATCAACATCATGGAGATGCAAAATAGAATTGAAACGTTAGTTTCCTTCTTCATTTCTTGGACTCCTCAAATGGTTTTCTTCGCAGTTGGTTCGACATCAAGGATGGCCATCTGATGCTCAACACCCTTTACTGCCAAGTCCCTCTTCTGTTCTCTGGTATCCTGACGAGAGATGAATTCAGAGAGTTCTTTATCAGTCAATACACCTAATGTCTCAAGCCAATATCTTTTCTCAGTCCCTCCCCCCCCTGCTCGTTCTTTCGTTTCCATTACTATCTTATGATTCCCCACCTCAAGAGCTTTGAATTCTCTATCTCCAAGATCAATCCTTAATGGATTACTAGAATCATATGCGAACTCTTTTGCTTCTGATTCAATATATGCGGTATGTTCTTTACTTATCTGCAGTTCGAATATAATAGTGAATATTGCATAGCCAGTGCATGAACAATGGAGCATAGCACCTATCATGTAACAAGTAAATATTAGTCCCGATGTTGTGTTTGGAATTCCGTAAACTGAATAAAACCAGTAGAATTTGAAGAAAGCGGAACACACAATAAATAGATATAAAAACCGTTGCAACATCTTGTAGCGGCTCAGTCTTCTTGCTGTTTTCTTCGCGGTCACGTCTTCTTCATACACCAGCTTGTTTTTGCACTCACAGATTTTCTGCTGCCAAGGTAGATGGCTCAAAACCGCCAGCACAAAATCAACCACAATAGAACCAATAATCGCGGTTATGTTTACACCTTGCCAATAAGAATAGTAAGTTGCTATAGATTCGAGGATGAAAATACCTATCACGCCAAGTATCCGCCAAATGAATGTGGTAGTTGCGAAAAGGCCTGGCAACGGCACAGCCGCAAAAGTTCGTACTGTCTTGTGAGTGTACATCCACGCGCGCTTGGTACTCTGCGACGGCCAAAAGTTTTCATCTGGATTGAATTCAAACATTTCTGGACCCTTTCAACTTATTGTCTTCAGTTTCAAGAGATAATACAACGAGGAAGCTTATGAGAAGCCTCACTGTTTGATTAATTGTACACATTGCACTATGCCGCGCGCTCTCCCTCAGGGCAGTGCAATTGTTTTGAAATGTGTAACTAATTTATCAATGAAAACCAGAAACAAAGAGATGATACATTGATAATCATCCCGTACAGCACACCTAGAACATAGTACAAAATGCATTTACCACAATCAAGTTTCTTTTCCACGGCCTTTCATTTTGTCGAAGTCGCAGCGGTCTTGACGCCTCTGATTCCTTGACTCGTGAGTTTATCTGAATAGACGCCGCAGGTTATCAATTCCATCTATTTTTCTTGAAGAGTGTTCAAACTGTATCACATTTAGAATCAGCAAGCACTGAGGTGAAATGAAGATATTGGTCCAATTGATTCATTCAACGATTCCAGATCTCCTGATCTTCAATTGAACGAACCCTCGGGTGAGCCTTTGATTGAATTCCAAAGCAGACATCTCAAAAACTAAGTTCGTCTGTCTTTCACCAGATTGTACGCCCGATAAGTACATTGTATTGCCACCATGGTCATTTTGAAACTGAACCGCGGCGGATGGAAGTAATTACAGTTTCGTCGTGGTCTCCTCTATTGTTAGGGTGATTGCTCACACTTATCGTGGCATATCATCTGAATACGCTAACTCGAATCTGAACTATGCTTCCTGACATAACGGCCCTTCTTGTTCCCAAGTCTGACGAGAATCAGGGATACAAGGATAATGGACATGCCGAGTTGCACGTTCACGGCAATTAATTGGGTTCCAACTAGAGCTCCAATTATGAAAGCATTCGTCCCAAAATCCTCTGGCCATCGACCAGTCTTATTAACCATGCCTGCTATCGCGCGAATAAGGGAAGCGACTAGAATCACGTCTATGAAAACAAATATGAGGAGAATGCGAAAATCCTCTCCGATCCTGAAACTCCAAATCAATCCCACTGTAAAGAGTATTGACCCGATAAGCCAGAAGTTCTTTGCAAATTCGAGTACGAACTCCCTTAGTGGTTGTCTACCTGTGGCGATTAAGCTAGTAATGAATGTCGCAATGCCCCAAAATACCAACGCGACCGCTGTCGGAGGATTGACTTGTTGTGGTTTTGACTTGAGAACACGGTCGATTTGTGCCTGAATTTCGTTGAACAGTTTTGGAATATCTAATCCCGTCAGGAAGACGAGCAAGGTCACAACTGTTGCGATGCTCCCCAACACTCCTTCGATTTTTCTTAGCCGTATTCTATCCATATATGATAGTCTGCTTGTTACCTGCAATAGCATCAGCTCCAGAATAAAGCGCGGATATATGATCAACTACCTTGTGAATTCTCAGCGCCTCCGAGTCTAGAGTAATTTTAATAGGTCATTTATTCAGATGCAAGCTTTTCGAGAGATGGCTCAAACGGCAATTCGAGAATCTTGAGATATCTCCACAGAATGATTTTCCTATTGCTCGGCTTAACTTGCACTTGCTGATTTGCTGTCCATATACTTTCTGGTTAGTGCGCCTTAGGAAATTCATCTAAATCATTGTTACTCATTTAAGTAGGAAAAATAATAAAACAGACCCCGCTTCCCATATTTGCTTAGTAGTCTTCGCTTGTTTTTCGAAAGCTCGACAACCGAGGCACATAATGGAAAATCTTTGTGTTGTTGACAGCTCGGCATGACCCCGTCCCTGTTGATCAGTCTTCCTTGCACTTCCAGTATAACATGGAAGTTTTTTCTCTTCATAGGATTGCGGATGAGTGACCATATCATAACCACAGCAGGTACCAGTCCGACCACAGAAACACAAAAAGGGGATGGAAGGTACTAGACGCGAGGGCGTCGGTGCTGTCCAGATCGGGAGATTTTTCGGAGGAGCGGGAGGAGGAGAAGTGATTATGCTATTATATATATGATTGTGGATAAACCTCAATTTACCTGCGGTATTGTCCACAACTGTTTACTTGAAAGTTGTGACCTCGTTGGATAAATTGAATCGTGCGACAGTAACATCTAACAGGACATCTAACAGGTGGTCGAAAGTTGGAATGACCAGTCGCGAGATTCTTTAAAAGTAACCCGATTTGAATGGGGTTGTAGCTCAGTTTGGTTAGAGCGCCTGCCTGTCACGCAGGAGGTCGCGAGTTCGAGCCTCGTCAACCCCGCAGTTCCCTTCCGCCTTGAAACCTTCTTTCGATAGTGTGAATTTCATCATACAATGAAATTACATTACAATAATGTGAAAACCAGGTTGTTTTTTCTGAAATTTTCACTCATGGAAACTGAGAGGGCAAGCAATTCCGCTGCATCCATCGTCGGTTATAGGGGCTTTTCCTATGATTCAACCGGGCGATATTTGCGTTGAGAAAATCAATGAAGCTTGAATACAAACAGTACGATCTGAAGCTCAAACATATTTTCAAAATCTCAAGAAGCTCTCGCGACATTGTCCCAGTTATCATTGTCAAGATAGTAAAGGATGGAGTTGTCGGCTATGGAGAGGCGTCTCCAAATGCCCGATACGAGGAGACGATGGAGACGGTCAAGGAATTCTTGGATGCGATCGACCCCGCGAAATTATCGGACCCATTTCGACTCGAAGCCGCCGGCGATTACGTGGATTCAATTGCACCCGGCAATCCGAGCGCTAATTGTGCCGTCGATATTGCCCTGCACGATTGGATCTGCAAGAGATTGAACGTTCCTCTATATGAATTCTTCAATACGGATAAAGATCAGGCGCCGGTTTCCGTTTTCACTATAGGGATCGACACGCCGGATAACATCGTTAGAAAGGTCAAAGAGGCAGTTAACTATCCGATTCTAAAAATAAAACTCGGTGTGCCCAATGACGAAGAGATAGTTGAAGCCGTCCGAAGAGTCACAGACAAGCCCTTGCGCGTGGATGCTAATGAAGGATGGAAATCGAAAGAGGAAGCACTCGAGAAAATCAAATGGTTGTCAGCTCAGAATGTGGAGCTTATTGAACAGCCTATGCCTGCGTCGCAGATCGACGACATGGAATGGCTTCGTGAAAGAGTGTCGCAAAAATCCTTTCGGGGTAGGATGCCTGTTATCGCCGATGAGGCACTTTCGCTCTACGGAGTTTCGGAATTGTCGGCCGCGTACGATGGGATAAACATCAAACTTCAGAAGAATGGAGGCTTGGTGAAAACCCGCAGGCTTATCCATGAAGCACGTAACCACAATATGAAGATCATGTTGGGCTGCATGATCGAAACATCCGTGGGCATAACGGCAGCGGCACGTATCTCCCCGCTCGTCGATTGGAATGATGTCGACGGGAATCTATTAATCTCTAACGATCCTCTCGAAGGAGTGAGAAATGAGAAGGGACGTCTCTATCTCAGCGACAAGCCAGGATTAGGTGTAAGTCCGAACATCGTTTGATGTGTAAAGTGGAAATGAACCGGAAGAGTCCACGAATAATTGACAATATCGAAAACATGGGGACATTAATTGTTTCCATAGGTTCGATAGCATAGATTTTATAAATGAGTAAATTGCAGAAATATTTTCTTGGCGTCGATGGCGGGGCGACAAAAACAACCGCGGCAATAATAAATTCGGGAAAGGAGGTTCTCGATGAAAAGGCGGGCGGTCCGTCAAATTTTCAGATCATTGGAATTCCTCAGACATCGAGAAATATTTTAGATATTACATTGGTGATGCTGGATAGCGCCAATTTGAAGTTTGCGGAAATTGCCGGGATATTTCTCGGCTTGACGGGCGCTGGAGAGAAGCGCGAACAAGACCGGATGAAAAAAGGATTTGAAGAATTCGTGCTAAGCATGCATCTGCCTGTACCATGGATCGGCGTTGAAAGCGATGCGCTTGCCGCACTTGAAGGCGCCTTTCCGGGAAAAGAGGGAATGGTCCTGATAAGCGGCACTGGTTCGATCCTGCTTGCAAAGGATGCGGCCGGCACCGTTTACAGGGTCGGCGGATGGGGCCGCTTCGTGGGGGATGAAGGGAGCGGGTACGCGATCGGCAGGGCAGGCCTGAAAGCCTACGCCGAGCAGCATGATGGACGCGGGAAGAAAACTAAGATTTCAGACTTCGTGGAGAAAGAACTGAATATAGACTCTCCGCAGTCATTGGTTCTAAAGATATACCATGAGAATTTCGACATTGCCTCGACAGCAAGATTTGTTCTTGCGGCGGCAGAAAAGGGCGACGAAGTTGCCCTTTCCATACTCGATGACGCTGCAAAAGATTTATTTTTACATGTCAGCGCAGCCATTTCAAAGATTGGCAAAGAAGTTTCAATTGCATTCATGGGAGGTATTCTCACTCACGAAAACATGCTCGTTGCTAAGCTCACATATCTAATTCGCCAGAGATACCCGGCGATGAAGATTATACTGCCAGAACGATCTGCTGCCGTTGGAGCGGCTTTACTCGCGATGAAGGGAGTCGAAGCACATAAATGACAAAATTGATCCCTTTTTATGCCTTTATCGCATTTCTCGTTTATGGGTGCACGGCGGCAAACCATTCGACGTCGCGGAAGAGCACAACCGATAAAGAACAACCTTCCATAACGTCGGCGGCCACAACCCATGTTGGTGTCTCGACCGACGCGTATCCTGTGGAACATTCGGAGAACTACAAATGGAATGCCGACGAAAATTGGGTTGATGGAACACTACGTTCTCTTACGCTTAGAGAAAAAGTTGCACAAATGATAGTACCCTATTCTCTGTCGCAGTACTTTAGTGAAGATGATCCCGAATATAAAGACTTGGTCCATATGGTCCGCGATGAAAAAGTCGGCGGAATAGTGGTATCCCTGGGAAACATTTATGAACAGGCAGTCTTGTTAAACAGACTTCAGAAGCTTGCCGATGTGCCGCTATTGATATCGTCCGACTACGAAAACGGATTGGGCATGCGGCTCACGGGAGGAATTTCTTTCCCGAGCAACATGGCGCTCGGTGCGACGCGAGACTCGGCACTCGTCTACGAGATCGGAAAAGCTGTAGGAAGAGAAGCTCGTGCGGTCGGTGTTTTTCAAAATTATGCGCCTGTCTCGGACGTAAATGATAATCCTGAGAATCCTATTATCAACGTCCGTTCTTACGGCGAGAATCCTGAGCTCGTCGCAAAGCTTGCTTCTGCATTCATCAAGGGCAATCAGGATGGAGGAGTCATCGCAACGGCAAAGCATTTTCCGGGTCATGGTGATACTCAAGTTGACTCTCACCTTGGGTTACCGGTGATCAATTATGGATTCGAAAGACTCGACACCGTGGAATTGGTCCCATTCAGGGCAGACATTGCAGCAGGGGTGAAGTCGGTCATGGTGGCACATATAGCGTTCCCAAAGATAGAGACAAAACAGGGTATTCCGGGAACTCTATCGCCCGGCATTACTACCGGCGTGCTCAAAGACTCTTTAGGCTTTCACGGTCTTGTCGTCACAGACGCTATGACCATGAAAGGAGTGACCAGCGAGTTTTCGGGTGCCGAAGCGGCGATAAGAGCGGTGAAGGCGGGAGCCGATATTGTGCTGATGCCTCCGGACAACAACGTCGCGATAGACGCGATCACAAAGGCAGTGGAACGCGGCGAAATCAATCGATCAAGAATTGACAGCGCAGTAAGAAAGATTCTCATGATGAAATCCGAACTGGGTTTGAACGGAAATAGAATTGTCGATCTGAGCAATATCCCGAAGGTTGTCGGCACGGAAGAACATGAGCTTCTTGCGGAACATGCTGCGCGCCGCTCGATCACCATTGTCAAAAATGAGGGTAACGTCCTGCCGCTTCAATATGAGCAGCCGCAGCGCATGGTCTGCCTGATCGTCGCGGACAACAGCGACCCCAACGTGGCAAGAGATTTTAAACAAGAATTGCTGCAAAGGTATGAGAACGTAAGCTTCTTGCAGATCGATCCTTCGTCTAACGAACTTGACTTCCAGAACGCGCTGAGCGTGGTAGCCAACTCCGGTTTAATACTTATTCCGACTTACGTACGCTGGCGTTCCGGCAGCGGAACGATCGATTTCACTCCTCCAGTTCAGTCATTTCTTCAGAAGGTGACAAACTCCAGGAAACCCGTAGTTATGGTCTCATTTGGAAACCCTTATTTGCTCAGGAGTGTCCCTAATGTGCCGGCATATGTTTGTGCCTATGGCGACATGAAAGTTTCGGTTCAGGCTGCCGTCCAGACGCTCTTCGGCGAAATAAACGTAAGCGGAAAACTTCCCGTGACAATTTCCGGTGTGGCGAAATATGGAGACGGAATTGATTTGCCGCAAACAAGCCTGAGATTTGCCGCTGCCCAAGAGGCGGGGTTTAATTCGATGAAGTTGGCGCAGCTTGATTCCATCCTCAACTTCTGGATCGCCGACAGCGCATTTCCATGCGCACAGCTTTTGGTGGCGAAGGACGGCAAGATCGTTTTCGATAAAGCGTTTGGCACTTATGATTATTCGCCGCTTTCACGGACGATCGATTTGAATACGATGTTTGATCTCGCGTCGCTGACAAAGATTTGCGCCACAACATTTGCCGCAATGAAACTGTACGGGGAAGGGAAGCTGGATATCGAGGCACCTGTCGCGAAGTACTTGCCACAGTTCGGGCAAAACGGCAAAGAGAAAATAACCGTTCGTGATCTTCTTGTGCACGACAGCGGACTCCCGCCTGATCCGCCGATGTTTCTATGGGATACTTCTGTAATTCCTCAAGAACAGATGGATAGGCTTTTGAGAGATCCGCGTTCTTTTGTCGAAGCCGACTCGTTCGGGAGCAACTTCAATGCGGCGCATGAAGCGATGTGGGATTCTTTATACGCGACGCTGCTCAATTATCCCACGGGTACGAAGATGGTGTACAGCGACATAAATTTCCTGGTGATCGGGAAAATCGTAGAAAAAATTACGGGGATGACGCTCGATAAATATGTTGAAGAAAACTTTTATCATCCGCTGGGAATGGTGCACACAATGTTCACCCCGCCTGCGTCGCTTGCACAGATATGTGCACCGACCGAATATGATTCTGCAGCGGGCTACTTGATACAGGGAGTGGTGCACGACGAAAATTCCCGCTCCCTTGGCGGTGTCACCGGGCATGCCGGATTGTTTTCAACGGCTGATGATATCGCAATTTGTTTGCAGCTGATTTTGAATCATGGCACCTACGACGGACGCCGTTATTTGCAGGACTCGGTGATCGCATTGTTCACGCGGAAGCAATCCGATCTAAGCACACGCGCACTCGGCTGGGATACGAAAGCACCGGCTCCTCATTATTCGAGCTCGGGGCATTATTTTTCTCCTAATTCTTTCGGTCACACGGGTTTTACAGGAACTTCAATTTGGATCGACCCTGTCAGGAATTTATTTGTCGTTCTATTTACGAACAGGGTTTGTCCGACCCGCGAGAACGAAAAGATTGAGAAGGCAAGACCCGACATCCATGATGCGGTCATAAAGGCTCTTATGAATGACAAGTAAGTCGGCCGCGCTGAGACTTTAACAGAGCAAGATTTCAGCCGCGTGCTTCCGCATCTTGGAAAAGATAGCTACGCGGCCGGAGAAAAAATCGCAACTGAGACCAATATCGTGATCGACTAGTCCTTTACACCGGTCGCGGCGCGCTCCTCTTTCGTCATTTCGAAGACTTTTCTTAAAAGCTGCTCGGAAGCGTCGCTCATGTTTGTTTTCCTTCGCGTCATGACTTTTCTTGCGACGTCGATAGCTTTGTCGATCTTATATGTCACGAAGCCGTCTGATGTACCGCCCCACGAGAATGCAGGAACATACTTCGGCGGGATTCCCGCTCCGTAGATGTTGCAGCAAACGCTCACAACCGTTCCGGTGTTGAACATTGAATTGATTCCGCACTTGGAATGATCGCCCATCGTCAATCCGACAAACTGTGAGCCGCTGTCGATGAGCGAGCCGTCATTATAGACCTTGACACTTCCATAGTCATTCTTGAGGTCGCTGTTGTTTGAATCGGCACCGATGTTTACCCACTCTCCCAAATATGCATGACCGAGAAATCCTTCATGCTGCTTGTTGGAGTAAGCGTGTATGATGGACTCCTCGACCTCGCCGCCCACCTTGCACGTCTCACCGATCGTCGTGTTTTCATAAATCTTTGCACCAACCTTGATAACGCTGTTCTCGCCTATAAAGGCTGGACCTTCAATCACGGCGTTCGGCATGATCTTCGCGTTTTTTGAAATGTAAATCGGACCTTCCTCGGCGTCGAGAACTGCACCCGGTTTGACTTTTGCTCCCTCCGCGATATGAATCTGGGAGGGATTTAATAGATGAACTCCTTCATATACCTTTCCGAGAATCTTTGGCGTTCCATTGGTTAGAACGGTAAAATCCGAAGCAAGTCTCGATCCATTATACTGGAAGAGCTCCCAGGGAAAAGTAATGAGCGGCGCTTGTTGAAATTCTCTCTTGTTAATTGACGCGAACAAATCTGACGTCAGGACGCCCTCTTTTAGTGAAGATCTAATCCGATTCAGGTTTTCATTCGAAAGCCATGCGGCGATCACGACGTTGTCCTTGTAGAATACAATATCTTTGCCGGGATACTTGTCTCCGAAAATCTTTGCTTCGTCAGCTGACATTAGAAGCCGGCCATTTATCAACAAAGCCTCTTTTGTCTCAGAAGGAAATTTGTTCACCGAGACGTCTGCACTCTTTTCCTTGACAACACTTGCCAGGTATTCTCTCGAATGAAGAGTGAGAGTTACATTTGGATAAGACCGGAGGATTTTTTCTTTCAGAGTGGTGATTCCGCACCTCAGGTCATAAGCAGGACGGAAATGAACAAGTGGCAAGAGTTTTTTATAATAATTATCTTCGAATATGCAGAGATGCATAAATTACCTTTGACGTTATTGACAAAATCTCAATTGTCTCTTTACATGAATGCAGTTGATGCCTATGGTGCACAACGGGTAGCCTGCGTTAATCTATGACCAGGACCGGCGAACATCCAGCATTTACTCTTAACCGTAAGTCACAAATTCTGCAGAGAGTTTTGCTGCGGCCTTCTTGTCGATCAAGATGATTGCTTTCCTGTGGAGCTGCATGGCGGAACCCGGGCACATTGCGGTAACAGGTCCTTCGACAGCGGACTTCACGGCATCCGCTTTTCCATCTCCATTTGCGAGGAGGAGCAATTCTTTAGACTCCATTATCGTTCCGACTCCCATTGTTATTGCGTATCGTGGAACATCTTTCGTGTTCTTAAAGAACCTAGAATTGTCCCTGACAGTTTTTTCAGTAAGAGTTTTTATTCTTGTTCGGGATCCCAGTGAAGATCCGGGTTCGTTGAAAGCTATGTGGCCGTTCCCTCCTATTCCGAGGATTTGCATATCGATGCCGCCGTACTTTCTCATCTCGTCTTCGTACCACCTGCAAAATTGTTCAATCTTTGGCTCGGTCTCGAACGAAGAAATTTTTAAATCGCCGTACATTCCCTGGGGAATGTAAACATGGGAGGGGTTGACATTGATATGTTTGAAGAGATTTTCCCGCATAAAATAATGATAACTCTGGTCATGTTCGGGCGGAAGTCCGATGTATTCGTCAAGATTAAAGGTTACGACCTTTGAGAAGTCGAGGCCATCGTTCTTGTGAAGCCTTATGAGTTCTTTGTAAAGCCCGAGCGGCGAACTTCCCGTCGCTAGCCCGAGAACAAGATTGGGCTTTTGCCTGATTCTTGATGCAACAATTTCAGCTCCCCTTTTGCTCATCGCATCGTAGTCTTCATGTACAACGACTAACATGTTTTCCATCTCCTCTTTTGATTTGGCAAGAAATGATTGTCGTGTCGTGGGTGATATAACCTTGAACGAAAGTTAACGCTATTATTAAAGAACGGTTCTTAATATTGCCAGTGGAAACTAAGCAAATGTTTATGATTAAACAAACTTCAAACCGTGGGCGGATAAATTTTTCCCAATGATATAATAATGAAAATGATCAAGACAACACCGGGTTTTTGTTTACTCCGGCGGATCTTCTTGATTTTGCAGGGAATCCATTGCGGGTACGCAGCGTAAGTGTTTTAACTCTTTAGTGTGGTCCTTATTTCGGCCGACGGACGATTTGTTCCAATATTTTTGTTTTCCTCTTGACTTTCCAGAAGTTTCTCCATATCATTAAATCGGTTCAATTGTCATAAAACTGGTTCATAATTTAGAACCGGATTCTGGCTTTTTATGCAAACAATAACAGGAGGCAGTGCATGAGTGTTGAACAAACCGATCTTTTCCGCCGGGCGGACACCATCTCCCAAAAATATTAATCAACCGGCACCATCGATGACCCCTTTTCTTTCTTACGGGTCCTCATTTCGCAGGGTGTACCGAGACGGTACCTATCAAACTATCATGGCTAAGAGCGGAAGGTGCTAAATTGACTTTGATACTAAATCGAAGACACATAAGGTCACCTTTTTTTGTCTTTGCCTTCCTTTCTCTTGCGGTTACCGCGGCTCAAAATCGATCCGGGCAGAAAATTCTTGCGACCGTCGATGGCAAGGTAATTACTGTCGAAGAGTTCAAACAAAGAAGCGAGTTTATTCCACGACCAATTCCATTCGAGGATAAAAATACCACTCTTAACAATCTGATATCGGAAAAGCTCCTCGCGATAGAAGCGGAACGGCACAAGCTCCCGCTGAGCCGTGAAATGCTCGACAACATAAGAGGCATCAAAGAGCAAAAAATGCGAGAGGAGCTTTATTACGCCGAGGCATACGACAAGGTCGAGTTAGATATCAATAACGTGAAAAACGCATGCAGACTTTCACAACGCGAATACACTGTCGAATATTGTACGATAAGCAGCGGAAAGCTGGCGCGTGCAATGAAGACGGTGAAGAATCAACTTCCGCAGTTCAGCGACAGTCTGTTCTTGGCCGAGGAGAAAACTCTGAACAGGAAACCTGTCCATGATGTGAAATTCGATGACCCCGATGACGATGCGATCCATGATGCTTTGTTTGCAAAGCTCCTGAATGTTGGCACAGTTGTCGGTCCGATCAAACTTAGCGACGGTCAACATATACTAATCAAAGTAACTAATTGGGCGGATCATCCGATCCTGGGTGGCGAGGACGAAGTGGTTAGATGGAATGAAGTCCAGAGTAAGTTGCACCGAATCGAGGGAGACAAATTGTGGCGCGCCTATGAGTCAAAGGTAATGCGCGGGAAGAAATTGGATTTCAACAGAGAGACATTTGAGGTCCTCTCTAACTGGGCAATGGAAAAATACTTAAGCAGACAGGATTCCACGAGATTCAGAATAAGTGAAATTCCCGTCAGGCCCAACATCGATCTGGATTCGCCATTCTTCACTTTGGACAAAAAGGTGTGGACTGTCGGCGATTTCCGGGACGAAGTGATGTCTCATCCACTCGTTTTTAGAAACACCGATGCAGATTCCACGAACTTCAAAAGACAATTTGAGTTGGCAGTCGTCGATCTGATGAGAGATCATTTCCTGACGCGGAATGCTTACAGGGAACATTTGGATACTACTGCAGATGCAAGAATCTCTGAAGAGATGTGGAAGGATTCCTTTATGTCGGGCTATGAAGCGAAGAGCATCATGGATGCCGCGTTGGATAAGGGGTTAATCAAAGAAAGCGATAATCTTGGAAAGATAAAGTTTTGGGATGCGTATCTGGACAGTTTGCAGGGAGTCTACAGCGATTCTATTCGCATAAACTGCAACGAATTCAAGAAAATCAATCTGACGCATGTAGATATGGTTGCATGGCAGCCGCAGAACCCATATCCTCTTGTCGTTCCCAATTTCCCGGCTCTGATTGCTTCAGGAGACTTGAGGTACGCGGAGCGGGAGAAATAGATAATCGAAATAAGAACCCAATTAAATCGAGGCCAGGTCCTATGAAAATTAGAATTACAATTTTGTTTCTGGTGCTTCTGCCATTGACGGCCGGCAAAGTACTAGGAGGTACAACCGGTAAGATAGCCGGTACGATTACCGACGCAACAACCAAAGAGCCGTTAATTGGCGCAAATGTCGTCATAAAAGGGACCACGATGGGCGCGTCGAGTGACCTCAACGGCAACTATGCCATATTGAATGTCCAGCCGGGTGTTTACACTCTGGTTTTTTCGATGGTTGGATACCAGAGAGCCGAGGTTCAAGATGTTCAGGTGAACATAGATTTGACGACGGCCGTAAATATGGAATTGAGCGAGGCTGCGGTCCAGAGCGAGACCGTCGTGGTCACCGCCGAAAGGAGGCCGCTGGTACAAAAGGACATGACTTCGTCTCTTTCGACAGTGACTGCAAGTGAGATTCAAGCTCTGCCCGTCGACAATGTCCAGCAGGTGCTGAGGCTAGACGCCGGCATAGTCATGAGCAGCGGTCAGATCACTATTCGCGGAGGGAGACCAGGCGAGGTTGCATATTGGGTCGACGGTGTCGCAACCACCGACGTTTACAACAACTCGATGACCCTGTCGGTTGAAAACTCTTCGATTCAGGAGCTTCAGGTCGTTAGCGGTACCTTCAATGCCGAATATGGTCAGGCAATGTCGGGGATCGTCAATATTGTCACGAAGGACGGCGGCCAGAATTATTCCGGACAAATAAGAGCTTATGGCGGTAATTATCTAAGCAATGACGGAACATTTAGCGTATACAAGAGTCTTGTCACGGCGCAAGACCCTGTAACAAATCAGAATGGTGTCAACACGACCGAGATTACAGGCGGCAATAAAGTCTATCCGCTTGAGCAGGTGCACCCAGTTTATGATGGAGAGTTTACTCTAAGCGGTCCCGTACCACTATTGGAAAATTATCTGACATTTTTTACGAACGAACGTTACTACAACAATCCCGGATATTTCTACGGGGTTAGCTGGTTCTTGCCCGATGGCGTGCCGGGTGATAGTTCAGTCGTGCCGATGAACCCCTATCGAAATATCTCGACCCAGGGAAAACTCACCTTGAAATTAGGCAGCACAATAAAGACGAGCTATGAGATTTTTTACAACAAGTGGAACAGAGACCGGACTTATTACCCATTCAGTTCGAACGATTTCCCTTATAGTTTCAATTCTCACGACTACTTGTACGACCCCGGTGGATTGCCCCAGTCCTTCGGAGACTCTTACACACACATATTTACGTTGAGTCATGACATTTCCCCTTCAACTTTTTACGAAGTGCATGTCAGCAGATATTCCTCGGCGATGAGTCAATACGTATTTGCCGGCCCGACCCAATCTGTGAAATATCTTATAAGTGTTAATGCGGACTCGACCAAGAGCCCGCCAATTGTTGCCGAGACTTTTGATCCGAGCACACCTGCAGGGAAGGCACACCTGCAAGACCTTATTCAAGAGGGAGCACAGTATACTTACGTGCCCGATCCCAGCGGTCCTGACGGCTACATTCAACCAAACACCGACGGGAGCTACAATGCACCAGCTTCTTACAGCTTCATGAACCAGGGCATGGACCCGACCCACACATACCGTAGCACCGCGTACTGGGACGCCAAGCTCGATTTGACAAGTCAGATAAACAAATCTCATCAGCTCAAGTTTGGGGCGGAGGCCCGACTTCATGAGCTTACATTGGATCGTTATCAAATCGTTCCGGCGACCGATTCGACAGGATCGGTGGTAACGCCGTTTGTGCCTGCCGTGCCGGATCCATCAAGCATCTACAGAAGCATGTATGATAGAAAGCCGCGCGAGTTTTCGGCCTACGTTCAGGACAAAATGGAATTCAACGACATAATTGTCAACGTCGGTTTGAGGTATGATTACTTCAATGCTGAGTCGTACATTCCTACCGATCCTACAGACCCTGACATATATTCTCCATTTAAACCTGAGCACACGTATAAGGGTTGGATTCCGATGCCGACGGATTATCAAGGGGCGTTGAGCCAATGGATTGCAGACAACCTGGCTTCAGGTAATTTCACCGAATACACCCCCGCTGAACGCAGAGCCTTCATGTTAAAAAAGGTTGACCCGAAGACGGCTTTTAGCCCCAGGCTTGGGATCGCATTTCCTATTACGGATCGAGGAGTGATCCACTTCTCTTATGGTCATTTCTTCCAGATACCGGAATTCCAATATCTTTATAGTGATCCGGATTTCAAGATCAGCAGCGGCACCGCTACCAATGCGGCACTATTTGGGAACCCGGACCTGAAACCGCAGCGAACTGTCATGTACGAGATCGGGTTGCAGCAGCAGTTAAGCGACGACATCGGAGTTGACTTGACCCTCTTTTACAGAGATGTGCGCGACTGGGTCGGAACAAGCGATGCGCCAATTACAACCGCGCAGGTCGGTGTAACATACGCAATGTTTGAGAACAAGGATTATGAAAATGTGCGTGGTGTGACCCTAAAATTTGACAAACGATTCGATAACAATTTCTCCTTCCGGGTCGACTACACGTTCCAGGTTGCAGAAGGAACCTATTCAAATCCCACAGATGCTTACAATGCAATTCTGAATAATCAGGCGCCGGTTCTTGCCCTTGTTCCGATGAACTGGGACCAAAGGCACACGCTCAACGCTGAGTTAGTATATAGCAAGAGCGATTGGACGATCTCGCTGATCGGAACCTACTGGAGCGGACAACCGTACACCCCGAGCTTCCCATCAGCCGAAGCTACAGGTGCTTCTGCAGTAACAGGCCTGACTACCAATAGCGCATACAAACCTGACCAGAAAGATATTGATTTGACCGTGAGCAAAAGAATCCGGTTTGGTTCTTCCACATACGTCGAGCTTTTCATAAATGTTTACAACTTGCTCGATCAGAGAGATGCATTGGGTGTTTACGGTGACACTGGAAGCCCTGATTACACAACCAACCCTCTGCGGCTGTCACAGATTTCTTACAATTCAAGCCGAGTAGGTACTCCTGACGAATATGTTGTTCAACCCGGTTGGTTCACCTCGCCGCGTCAGGTCCAAGTCGGAGTGTCATTAGGATTTTAAATGAGAATTAGGAGATAATAGAATGAAGAGGCTCTTGTATTTTGTTTCGGCTTTACTTTCTATGGTCGGACTTTTCAAGTCGACAGTAATTGCCCAAATGGAAAATCTGCACGGAGATGACAGAGAGTACCGTATCGGAATGCATTCCGGCAACCAGTTCAGGACAACCTTTTTCAATGACGGAACATGGGGCGGACAGACTCAGAATTATCCGGGAATGAGCATCGTCAAGACAGATATTCCCGGCGAATGGCCGATAAACAGCGGGCACTGGTATCTCATCGATGGAGACACGTACGTACTTTCCGAGGTTGCCGACAACTACGATCCTATAAATCACCGTCTCTTATTGGCTCCCGGGACCGTGCGGCACGTCGAGAGCACTGTCAAAGCAGCTCCCGGAGGTGGTACACAGGGGGACAAGGATCCGGTGACTAATGCATGGTGGACTTTTCTCCCTCTTCCGGGATTTGCCAATCCGAACGATCAATTGATAGCAATGGCGAAAGGAGGCCAACAATGGTTCGACTACACCAAGGGGGCAGGGTCGTGGCCCCGTTCCTGGCCGGATGTGGCAGATCTGAAAAATCCGTATAAGATATATTCATCCGATGGCTGGGCCGGTTCATGGAACGGCTACTTTGGAAGGGACAAATTCAACGCGGATGAAGAAAGCTATTTCGTAGCGGATGATTACGCGAAACAGAAATTCCCTTCATTCAGGCCGGACACAAACGATGTAACGAGAGGCGGGCTGGGAATACGAATGTTCGTAAGAGGATTTCAATGGTCAAATACTCTGGTTCAAGATGCACTGTTTATCGTAAGCGATCTGGAAAACATCGGGACGTACCAGCATAACAAAGTTGTTTTCGGCTACAAGATCGGAAACAACATGGGGCAGACAAACAGCGGACCGGACGCGGGTGATGATGGCGGGAGTTACGATATTTCCAACAATCTTTCCTGGACCTGGGACAATAACGGTCTCGGTGCTTCGGACTGGGGACCAACACCCGTTGGAATTTCCGGCGCGTGTTTGTTGGAGACGCCCGGTGATCCCTTTGACGGGATTGACAATGACAATGATGGAAATCCAAATAGTCCGAACTACGGCATGGCGAACCATGAAGTCGGTGCAGTGCAGCTGGCGACAATCAACGGGCCGCAGACTTTCTATGCTGGCTCCGGGCCAACCATCACCACAGATATGTTCCAGCCAAAAGTCCTTGGCATAGACGACAAGATTGTGCTGATCGATTACAGGGATCCGCATTACAAGCGTACTGTTACAACTTTTAGGCAGGCACTCGCTGATCAGGGGAAAGGGCCAGCGGATACTCTTGATATTACATTCGGCGGATTCGTTTATGAATTTTGGGCGGGAGATACTCTGAAAGAGATCGGTGATAATTTGTTTGATGATAATCTGAACGGAATCATCGACGAAAACAGGGGAGTCGCAGATCCATCGACGGGAATCATCAATTACCTTTATGTGGGGCACAAGTATATTGACTATGCTAATCCGGATCAGACAAGTAACGGTTCGCTCAATCCGCTGATAGATGAACGACGAGACGATGGTGTCGATAACAACGGTAATTGGGTCAATCGCGATAGCTACGGACTTAATGACGATACGGGCCAGGATGGTTTAGGACCCGGCGATCCGGGATATCCTGGAGCCGACAAGGGTGAAGGCGACGGCCTGCCCACTCCAGGAGAAACGCACTTTGATAAAACCGACATAAATGAGAGTGACATGGTCGGCTTAACGAGCTTCAATTTATATCAATGGAATACTGCTGACAAGTTTGGGAACGGAAAACAAGATGACGATCAGGGGTGGTGGAACAGGCTTGCGCCGGGTTCATTTTACGCATACGATCAGGCATCTAATGTTGAACTCGCGTTCGGAGCGGGTTATTTTCCATTGCCTCCTGGTGACATCGAGAGAATCTCTTACTCATTCATCGTTGTTGCCGGTCCGTCAGGCGGCTGGACCGGAGGAGCCGGACCCGCAACGCCTCCGGACAACCTGCTGCAGGAAAAGGATTTCGTCCAGCTTGCCTACGATCAGAATTACAATTTCTCGAAACCTCCGGATATCCCTGTGATCACGTCGGTCGTAACCGGCAATCATAAGGTGACGCTGTTCTGGGACACGAGGGCAGAACGATCGAAGGATCCCATCAGCGGACACGACTTTGAAGGATACAAAATTTACCGCTCAACATATCCGGACTGGAGCGATATGGCCCCGATAACGGATGCACAAGGCAACGTCATCATGCGAAAGCCGTCGGCGCAATTTGATATCGATGAATCGCAGACTCCCGGTCTGGTTGATTCCACAAACACTACGGACTATAAAGGCTATGCTGCTGTGCCTTACGCGCTGCAGGGCATCTACTTCTGGCTTGGCAATGATACCGGGCTGAGGCATTACTTCATCGATACGACCGCGGTAAATGGGATGACCTATTACTATGCGGTAACCTCGTACGACCATGGAGATGCAGCACATGATATTGCTCCAGCTGAATGCTCGAAATACGTTGCGCTTAATCCGGATGGCACTTATGATCATGGTACTAACGTAATCCGAGTTGTTCCCAATTCCCCGGCAGCCGGCTACGTCCCGGCCGATCTTGATACGTCGAAGTTCAGGGCGGGCCTGAATAACACTGCTGATGGGGCACTCAGTTACAAGATCGTTGATGGCACGAAAGTCAAGGAAAATCACACATATCGTATTACGTTTGGGGACAAAGACACGCTATATCAACCCACATCGACGCAGCAAGGTGAATACTACCAGGCTGCTACCCTGAAGACCACCGGAACTTTCACTCTGGTAGATACCACGTCGGGTGATACGGTTATATCAAATTCGCCGCTCTTCGCCGCAAATAACGACGAACTGGCATTGGTCAACCATGATGGTTTCTCGCTGTCGTTCCAGAACGATCCGGCAATGCTGTACTTAGACTTCAGTCCAGCGGCGAAAGCAGGATGGGCAAGAAGAGCCCCCGAGGATAGTATCGATGCCGAGCCTCTTCCATACTACATTTTTGTGCCGTACCGTTCAGGAGACACGAAACATATGCCAACTGATTTAATTCCAACGAATTCTTACGAGATCGATTTTGGAGAAGTTGGAGTTGATACCTCAAAGCCCTTCAAGAATTATGTACTGCCCAATATCTATCAGAAGGTCCCTGCGATTCCTGTAGACTTCACGATAAAAGACACGAAGACTGGCGAGAAGGTCGATTTCGCGTTCTTGGAAAGTGATACGATGCAAGGCGGCCCTGGAGTTTTTTCCTTCAGCAAAGTAAAAACGGGAGCCTCCGCCTCCGATGTTATAATCTTCCTGAATCAAACCGACACAATTCCGGGATGGGCACTGAAGTTTAACGTGGATACCACGGCGAAGACAAGTGGCTATCCTCAGCCGGGTGATCGCTTGATTCTCCCAATGACTCATCCGTTTCTGTCAAACGACTCCTATACATTTACCACCAAGGCAGAAACGGTGGACTCAACGAAGGCAAAAGCCGAGATGGGCAAGATAAGAGTAGTTCCAAATCCGTATATCGTTACCAACTCATGGGAGCCTCACAACGTTTATTCCAATGGCCGTGGAACCAGAGAGCTGCATTTCACTCACCTGCCTCAAAAATGCACGATCGATATTTTTGACGTGCGAGGACAGTTGATCAAGACGATCCATCACAATGCACCTATGGATGATGGTACAGAAGTGTGGAACATGTTGTCTAAGGATAATCTTGAGATCGCGTACGGCATCTACATCTACTACATAGATGCTCCCGGCGTCGGCAGGAAGATTGACAAGTTCGTTGTCATTAAATAGGGAGAGAATAAAATGAACACAACAGGCAAACATATGATTTCCTTCCCTTTCAAAACTGGAGTCTCGAAAATGAAGGTATTCGTTTTGTTGATGCTTCTTTTGACCGCCGTGTTGAATCTGGAATCGCGCGCGCAGGGAGTCAGCAAGGTTGGGACTACTGCCGCAGGATTCCTGGCAATAGATGTCGGTCCCCGTGGAACAGCCATGGGCAGTGCGTATGTGTCTGTAGCAGACGATCCAACTGCGATGTACTGGAACCCTGCCGGCATTGCCAGGATAGACGGCTTCGAGGCGTCATTCTCGAATACGAAATGGATCGCGGACTTGTCGTTTAATTATGCGGCCGCAGCCTTGAGCCTCGGAAATTTTGGCAGCCTTGGTCTGAATGCGACATTTCTTACCATGGGCCAGATTGAGCAGACCACGGTCGACAACCCGGATGGTACAGGCGTATTTTTCGACGCGGCGAGTTACTCATTCGGCATAAGCTATGCGCGCAATTTGACGGACCAATTTGCAGTCGGCGTTAGCGGCAAGTATATCAACGAGAGATTGTATAACGAAAGCGCGACAGGATTTGCTCTTGACGTCGGAGCGTTGTTCGACACACATCTCGATGGATTGAAGCTTGGCATGAGCATCTCAAATTACGGGACGAAAATGCAGCTGAGCGGACGTGACTTAACCGTGCAGGTTGATACAGACCCAAGTATTTCAGGCAACAACCCGAACATCAACAGCCAGCTGCAGACCGATGCGTATGACCTGCCGTTACTCTTTCGCGTCGGCGTCTCAATGGATGTTCTCAAGGGAGCGTACAACAGCAACCTGATTTTGTCCGCCGATGCGCTTCACCCAAGTGACGACGTGGAGTCCGTCAACGTGGGCGGTGAGTACTCTTTTGACAATCTGATTTTCCTGAGAGCAGGATACAAAGGACTTTTCAACCCCGACTCTCAGCAGGGCTTAAATCTGGGCGCCGGCGTACGGTACAATGTGGTCGGCTCGACTACCGTCATTTTTGACTACTCTTATATAAAATTCGGTGTGCTTGGCAACATCAACAGTTTCAGTGTAAGCCTGGGGCTTTGAAGCTTGAAATGCAAATACAATACGCCCAGGTGTGATTCTAATTTGTTTGGATTTCTTTGCTGAGATTTCAAAAACCTTATGGAGGAAATATGAAAAACTTGTTCCTATCCCTTTTTGCTTGTCTTGCTCTGGTGTTCTTCACATCAGGTGTGAAGACTGCCATGGCACAGACAACGCCCTCTAACCCCGATGGCGGGTTTGAAGATTATCCGCTCGGTGAGCAGGATTCTAGCTATACTTTTGATGGATGGACACTGCTACAGGGTGCACCTGATTCAACAATCTTTCTGATCGTTGATGATTCTGTGCATTCAGGAAGCCACTCGCTGATGGTCGGCCTTTTGAGTGTCGATGCGACATCAAAGGATTGGGATGTCCAGGTTGTGAATGAACCGATCAAAGTGGATACCATTGCCGCTACCTACGTTTATTCAGTCTGGGCAAAAGCCGATCCGCCAGGTGCAGTGGTGAACTTTACTGTCGGTGTTCCGGTAACGTACAACGAACGATACAGAATGGGCAGCGCTGTGGTAACAGATAGTTGGAGAAGATACTCGTCGACTTTTAATACGGTAAAAGGTGACACCTCTTTGAGGGCACCCATTCACTTCGGCTTACCTGCAAACAGCGCATACGCGCCCGTCGCGTTCTGGATCGACGATCTAACTATAGCTAAAGTACCTGTTGATACCATAGCGCCTGATGCTCCCGTGCTCGCGTCGCCAAATGATGGTGCGGTTGGTCAGAATCCCAAAATAACACTGACGTGGAATACCAACAGTCGCCCCTGCGTTTTTCATGTTCAGGTTGCAACCAACCAAACGTTTTCGACTCCCCAATTGGTCTTCAACGACTCTACTGTAATTGACACGACGATCCAGCTCAGCCTTGCCACAAACACCCAATACTACTGGCGTGTTCAAGCGTATGATACCAAAGGGAGGAGCTCTTACTCAGCGGCTATTTCTTTCACTACCGGAGTGACCGGCGTCAAGAGCCTTGGCGGATTGCCTGCGAGTTATGCACTTTCGCAGAACTTTCCGAATCCGTTCAACCCATCGACGACAATTCGTTACAGCGTTCCGAAGAATTCCTATGTGCGAGTTGCGATCTATGATCTGCTCGGCCGCGAAGTCACCAGCCTGGTGAATGGTGTCCAACACGCAAGTGAGTACAGTGTTCAATGGAATCCGTCGGGCTTGAGCAGCGGTATATATTTCTGTCGGATTCAAGCTGCCAGCATGGACGGTTCCGGCAATTTCACTTCAGTGAAAAAGCTTGTCTACATGAAATAAAAACCATTGACAATCTCCCCTGTCCCTCTCGAGTCTCAGAGAGGGACGGGAGTGAGTCGGCTCAGTTCACAAGACGAGCTCGATTGGGTTTCGACTCACGAAGACTTGTCTCGATTTTGCTGCCTCGGAGAAAACGGTACGCTCGTAATCATGGAAAGACACTTTGATGTTGGTCAGCCGATTAGAGTATTTCTCCAGTCGAAGGGACCGACATAGTCTGAGCGCGAGTTATAAACGTTAACAATGAGAAATCATGAAGGAGTAGAACCATGTTAGTCAGGTTAAGACTTAGCGCTGTTCGCGTCCCGGCTTGTATGATGGGGTTGGCCCTGGTACTCACGGCGCTCGTTTTTCTGCCTGCACGGTCATACGCTCAGTTGGCCGCCGGGCAAAACAAATTTCTTGGCAATATCATAAGCACAAGCGCACCGTCGAATTTCAGCACGTACTGGAATCAGGTCACACCGGAGAACGCGGGCAAATGGGGAAGTGTTGCAGCCAGTCAGGATACCAGTTTGTGGAATTGGGCAAGTCTCAAGCTGATTTACAACTATGCAGTGAAAAACGGGTTCCCGTTCAAAGACCACAATCTTGTTTGGGGACAGCAGCAGCCTTCGTGGATGTCAGGTCTTGATTCGTTACATCAAGTTCAGATGGTAGAAACATGGATCAGGTTGTGCGGGACAAACGTTCCTAAAGCAGCCTTTGTTGACGTTGTAAACGAACCGATTCACACGCCGCCGAACGGGCAGAACGGCAATGCCAACTACATTCAGGCACTCGGCGGAGCCGGGGCGACGGGCTGGGACTGGGTCATCTGGGCATTTGAGAAGGCGCGCCAATATTTCCCAAATGCTAAACTTCTTATAAATGAATATAACATCCTGAACAGTGCGGCAAACACTACTACTTACATCAACATAATCAATCTGCTCAAGGCGCGCAATGTGATAGATGGAATCGGGTGTCAAGGTCATTCCTTAGAGAGCACCGATACAAACACGATAAAAGGAAATCTCAATGCACTTGCGGCGACCGGCTTGCCCATCTACATATCAGAGTACGATGTAAACGAAGCAGATGACAACACTCAATTGGCAATTTATGAACAGCAGTTCCCTATTTTCTGGAAGAGTCCCTCAGTCAAAGGAATCACGCTTTGGGGCTACATTGAAGGCCAGATATGGCGTACCAACGCTTACCTCATTAGATCCGACAGCTCGGAAAGACCCGCAATAACGTGGCTGCGACAATATATTGCAACGAATCCTACTGGGGTTGAGAACCCTGCCTCACCGATTCCGTCAAAGTATTTCTTGAGTCAAAATTATCCGAATCCGTTTAACCCGGTGACATCGATCGAATACCAACTGCCGATCGAGACCTATGTGACCCTGGAAGTTTATGACATCTTAGGAAGAGAGATAGCGACACTGGTGCACGGGAGACAGAACGCAGGAACCCATGATGTTACGTTTGACGCGGGTGATCTGCCGAGCGGAGTTTACTTTTATAGGATCGAGGCTGGAAGATTTGCCGAAGTAAAGAAGCTTGTTGTTGTGAGATAGCAGTGCATGATTCAACGCAGGAGTCAATTGCGGCCATGGAGTTTAAGGGCCACGGGACGACCTCACAATTTTGCCGCAAAAAATTTTCCCACTTTACCCCTTGACATTTGAAAAGGTTCCTTGTATTATTGAAACGGTTCAATTGGTATTAAACTGATTTATGGTCCAGTGAAATCCAGGTTATCGGTTTAGCGAAACAAAAATGAGATATTCCGCCATCAGCAGGACCATCTCGGTGTCCAATGAAAGATCTGTTGTCAACAGCTTGCAAATACTCCATCCCGTTGAGTCGGTGGAGCGCATAGACGGCAAATGTCTTTTGCGCTACAAGCTTTGAATAGACAAGTGCCAGGTCCTTCACGAATTAACAAAAAGTCTTGAAAGCGTCATATCAAATGAGCGAGAAAGTTTTACTGAAAGAGAAAATCGAAGATCGCCAATCCAGGGTTGATGTACCAGGATACAGGAATCCCGGACTCTCTGTCAAAGAGCGAACTCAAGATTTATTGCATCGAATGACGGTCGAAGAAAAAATTGCTCAGATGCTTTGTATCTGGGGACAGAAGAGGGCGTTGTTGTTTGATGAAGAGGGGAAACTGAGTTTCAAAAATCTCAGAGCACATTTCAAGCTCGGTGTTGGTCAAATAGCGAGACTGAGCGATACCGGCGGCGCATTTGGAGCTACGGGCGGCACGTTGAGTCCCGCTGAGATGGCGGAACTTGCGAACAAGATTCAGAAATTTTTTGTCGAGGAAACAAGGCTCGGTATCCCGGTGATATTTCATGAAGAATGTCTCCACGGTCTTGCTGCAAAGGATGCTACGAGTTATCCTCAGCCGATCGGGTTAGCGTCGACTTTCGACCCGGAACTCCTCGAAGAAATTTACGCCGCGATCGCCGAAGATGCGCGCTTGCGAGGAGTGCATCAGGCACTGACTCCCGTTGTCGATATAGCGCGCGAGCCGCGCTGGGGAAGGGTCGAAGAGACTTTCGGAGAAGATCCGTATTTGGTTTCGCGAATGGGCATCGCTGCAGTGAAGGGCTTTCAAGGTGATGGCACATTCAAAGACAAAAAACACATAATCGCGACCTTGAAACACTTTGCTGCGCACGGACAGCCGGAGTCCGGATCCAATTGCGGACCGGTTAACGTTTCCGAGCGCCTGCTGCGGGATGCGTTTCTTTATCCCTTCAAGGAAGTCATACAGAAGGCCAAAGTGAAAAGCGTCATGGCCTCTTATAATGAAATTGACGGAGTGCCGTCACACGCCAACAGATGGCTATTACGAGACGTTCTTCGCGGTGAATGGGGCTTCGATGGATATGTTGTCTCCGACTATTATGCAATCACGGAACTAAACAGCAAGGATGACACGCACAGCCATGGTGTTGCCAAAGATAAACGAGAAGCCGCAGTGCTTGCTGCGAATGCTGGAGTTAATATCGAGCTCCCTGATCCCGATTGCTACCCTAGTCTAAAGCAGCTTGTTCAGGAAGGCAAAATTGCCGAAGAAGTTGTGGATGAGTTAGTTGCCTCTCTTTTGAAGTACAAGTTCGAGCTCGGCCTGTTCGAGGATCCTTATGTTGATCCTGGGTCCATTAAGAATGAAATCAAGTTAGAGAAGGATCGACCGCTTGCATTACGTGCGGCCAGCGAAACCATCACTCTTCTCAAGAATGAGAACGATTTGTTGCCGCTCGATCTGAAGAAGTACAAATCAATTGCAGTTATCGGTCCCAATGCCGACCGCACGCTCATAGGGGGCTATAGCGGCACCCCGAAATATTTTGTTTCTGTATTGGGAGGAATAACGGAAAAGGTTGGAGCTAATGCCAGGGTCTTATACAGTGAAGGATGTAAAATCACCATCGGTGGGTCTTGGAACGAAGACAAAGTGACATTTGCGAATCCCGAAGATAATCGGAAGTTGATCGCTGAGGCGGTAGAAACAGCGAAGAAATCCGACGTCGTTGTGCTCGTTCTCGGCGACAACGAGCAGACATCGCGTGAGGCGTGGAGCAAAGTTCACCTTGGTGACAGGGCGAATTTGAATTTATTCGGTATGCAGGAAGAGCTTGCAAGAGCGATTGTGGAAACCGGCAAGCCTGTTGTGGTCTTGCTGTTTAACGGGAGGCCGATTTCTATCGGCTATATTGCAGAACACATCCCGGCAATACTTGAATGCTGGTATCTCGGGCAGGAGGCTGGTCGCGCGGCGGCAGATGTGCTTTTTGGGGATTGTAACCCGGGAGGGAAGCTGCCGATTTCCGTTCCGAGGTCCTCTGGGCACGTGCCCTGTTACTACAATCGTAAGCCGTCCGCACGCCGCGGATATTTGGATGACGATATTACTCCGCTATTCCCCTTTGGTTATGGGTTAAGTTACACGAGATTTAAGTTCAACAACCTTAGGCTTGAAAAGGCAACTATTCTTCCTGATGAATCGGCTAAGGTCTTCGTCGACGTGACAAACGCTGGCAGGCGAACTGGCGATGAAGTAGTTCAACTCTACATTCATGATGTCATAAGCTCCGTCACGCGACCGGTAAAGGAACTGAAAGGGTTCGAGAGAATCAGGGTCGAGCCGGGCGCGACCAAGACAGTTGCGTTGACTATCTCGCCTGAGCTCTTGGCTTTCACGAACATTGACATGGAACATGTGGTTGAGCCGGGAGATTTTGAGATAATGGTTGGGAATTCTTCACGCGATGAAGATCTATCGAAGATTATTCTTCATGTGCTGTGATGGTGCGGAAGAACGGCGATGAATTGTTGGAAAAAAGAGGCGAGAAAAGTTAGATGCTAATTGCTAAACGCTAATATCTAAAGGAAGACAATGCAGGAAAAAGGTGAAAACGTTTCAGTCGAAATTGCCACCGGTGTCGCGGGAACATCCGAAACCGCCGTTACAAAACTTTCCGTAAGGGAAAAAATCGGCTACGGCTTCGGTGACGGAGCGGCGAACTTTGTCTTCCAGACGATGCTGATTTTTCAGCTTCCTTTCTACACGAATGTCTTTGGCATTACTGCCGCTGCTGCTGGCACACTCCTTCTTGTCGGACGCTTCTGGGATGCGGTATTCGATCCGTTTATGGGTACCCTGGCAGACCGCACAAACACAAGATGGGGAAAATTTCGGCCTTGGGTTCTATGGTCGGCGGTTCCTTTCGCGGTGATATTTGTCCTGTCATTTACCACACCCCATTTCGGTGCGACGGGAAAGATCATATATGCTTATATAACTTACGTCCTTTTGATGACTCTTTATTCGGTTAACAACACTCCTTACTCTGCTCTCAATGGTGTCATTACCGGCGATGTGAATGAAAGGACATCGCTTTCGTCTTACAGATTCTTTTTCTCAATGGCAGTTGCGCTGATAGTTCAGGGTTTCACGCTGCCGATGGTATATAAACTAGGTCAGGACGACCCTCAAAAAGGATGGTCGATGACGATCGGAGTTTTCGCGATCGTCTGCATAATCTTTTTCCTCATAACCTTTTTCAGCGTCAGGGAACGCATCAAGCCTGATCCGAAGCAGAAGTCTTCCCCGAGGAAAGACCTGGTGGGTCTTTTGAAGACCGGACCATGGATCACGATGTTTATCACGACTCTTTTTGTCTTCATAACACTCGCGATGTGGGGAAGCGGCATGTTTTATTACTTCACCTATTACGTGGACAAAGATGCGCTGTTTAACTTCCTTCAATCAATAGGTTTGGGTCAAGTTCAACCGGGGACCGGCGGTTTTTGGTATGGAATTCTGAATGCATTCGGGCTCATTGTCGGCAAAGACGGAAGCAATGTCTCGGGTGTTGGGTTCAGCCTGTTCAATATGGCAGGCATGCTCATGAACATCCTCGGCGTCATGGTTTCTACGGTTCTGGCGAAGCGCTTCGGGAAAAAAGCCGTATTTACCATTGGACTTTTCTTCACGGCGGTTTTCACGGCGATGTTCATCTTGCTGCCGGCGCAGGCGGTCGGTCCCGCGTTTGTTTTGAATATTCTTAAGTCGCTCGCGTATGGTCCTACTATTCCTCTCCTGTGGGCGATGATGGCTGATGTAGCCGATTATTCGGAATGGAAAACGAGCAGGCGTGCTACGGGACTTGTGTTTGCGGGAATAGTTTTCGGTCTGAAGGCAGGACTTGGACTGGGCGGCGCAATATGCGGATGGATTCTTTCGGCATATGACTACGTCCCGAATGCCGTACAGACCGCTCATGCCCTCTTTGGAATCCGAATGGCTTCCAGCATATATCCGGCGTTGACTTTCTTTGCGGGCGTTGTTGCGATTTTGTTTTACGGCATCAGCAAGAAACTAAATTTACAAATCCAGGATGAGTTGGCAGAGCGGAGAAAGAGTTTTTGAGTATTGGCAAGCTGGAACCCATTGCGAGGCAAAAGAAAATTGATTGCGTCATTGAAATGAATTCGGCAGATACAACGGACGGAGTGTGAGCGGCAGCATGGACACATTTATGAGTTACGCTGTGTCGCAAGGCTGGTTGAGCAGTTCAATGTGCGGTGATTGAGTGCGGCAACGAACTAATGCAAGGAGATGGAACATTTGCTTATAACATTGCTTCGATTAACTGAGAGTTGAAAAGAATCTCCTAGTTACCCTTACTCTTCGCAGAGAGAGGGAACTAAAGAGATGAATTCGGAATTACAAAAAAGGGAGAAGAATATGTTCTATAGTGCAAACCGAATGATAAGAAGGGCGTTGCTCTTTCTGGGCATGGTATCCCTTTTGGCGATTCAATCGGCCTTGGCGGCGGGGACCGGAACACTGAAAGGAAAAGTGTTCGATGCGACGACAAAGGATGCACTGCCGGGAGCGACGGTTCTTGTGAAAGGCACTAGCGTTGGAGCGTCTACCGACCTGAATGGAGATTTCTTGGTTCATAACGCCCCGAGCGGCAATCAAAGTGTCGTTGTCTCCTATATCGGTTATACTCCAATCACCGTGACTGTAGATATTCCTGATGGTGAGACTTTGACAAAGGATTTTTATCTGGAGGCAACCGCCGTGCAAGGTAAGGTGGTTGTCGTGACAGCTCAGGCGCAAGGGCAAATACAAGCAATCAACCAACAGCTTGCCTCGAACAAGATTGCGAATGTCGTCTCCGAGGCAAGGATACAGGAGCTCCCGGACTTCAACGCGGCAGCGGCTATTGGCCGCCTGCCCGGCGTTTCGACTCTGAAAAGTTCGGGCGAGGATGATAAGGTCGTGATCAGAGGTTTGGCTCCACAATACAACGAAGTAGCCGTGAGCGGAGTAACGCTTGCGGCAACTGGAAGTAACCAGATCGGTGCGACCTCACATATTACTTCACCCAACCCTGCCAATTCGATTGACAATGACAGAAGCGTTGATCTTACGATGATTACCCCGTACATGATCAAATCTATAGAAGTTTATAAGACGCTCACTCCGGACATGAATGCGAATGCCATCGGCGGCTTTGTCGATATGTCTCTAAGAGAGGCACCGTCCGGACTCCATGGCGACGCATTGTGGCAATCAGGCTACACGGAGAAAAGCAACACCTATGGAAATTATAGGGCTGTGGCATCGGCCAGCGATCGCTTTTTCAATGATATGCTCGGTGTGTATGTTCTTGGAAATATGGAGCAGTATGACCGAAATGCAGATAACATGACTGCCACCTACACCAGTCCAAAGCCTGATTCGGTTGAGGTAAATACTGTTGGACTTCAACGTCATCTCGAAACCAGGAAGCGCTACGGTGCAAATCTAATTCTTGATTACAGCCTCCCTTCGGGCTCTATAAAGTCGGTAAATATGATAAGCCGCCTCAATTCCAATTATCAAGATTACCAGGAGAACCTGGACTATTCGACCGTGACGAAACTGCTTGCTTTCACATATGGAGCAGGTAACGACAATACTGATCTCGCCATCAACACATTAAATATTACGAATGATTTTGGATTCATGTCTGTGGAATTATTAGCTGCGAATACTTATTCCCGCAATCATCTTCCATCCTTCCCTGATTTTCAGTTTCAACAGCAGCAATCATATCCTCCAACTCCTCTCAATACACCTCCAGAGGGTTTAATAAATGAGACAAAGTATGCAGGTGACAGTGTGACCACATTGACCAATATGGGTTTGTTTAGTTCCGATTATCATGAGAACGACCAGGTTTACAAGGGGGACTTCAAAATGCCTTTTGATTTGGGGACATCGGTTTCGGGCTACTTCAAATTCGGCGGTGAGTATCGTTACAATTATCACACTAATGCTCAAAGTACCCCTTACGGCAATGTAAGCGGACCTGTGACCGGAGGAGGGACTACCACCGATCCCAATACAATAATGGGTGATTCCCTCATAGCCCATTTTCCCCAGCTGGCAGGGGCCAGCGGTAATTTCACCGCTAATTTTTTCACAACACCTCGCAGTTCAAATCTCTATGACAGTTTCCTAAGCGATAGGTTTGGAAGGATGTACTGGGTTGTCGACCCAACTATTTTGAATTATGCCGTTAATTATCTCTCCAGGGATACCGTGTTCCGTGCGATAAGTGGTGCGGGCGGGTGGTATGATGGCATATATCAAAATTATCCTAACGACTATAAATATATAGAGAGGTATTATGCAGCGTACTTGATGTCAGAATTGGATTTCGGACCTGACTTTATGGTGGTTGGCGGTGCGAGATTTGAAGAGGACAAATCATTGTTTGCTGCATGGGATGTGCTCGATGATCCTACTCCCTCAGGTCAACGTAAATACCCTGTGACTGCCTATCCAGAAAATCATTACTGGCTCCCCATGGTAACGGCAAGATATAACGTTCTTGATTGGGTTGACGTACGATATGCTTACACTCAGACACTTGCGCGGCCTGGTTATTCGCAGCTTGATCCACACTTCTACCTGGATTACAGCCATAATAATGTTTGGGCAGGGAACCCTGATCTCAGGCCTGCACAGGCATACAATCACGACGTCGAGATTACGTTTCACAGCAACACCATTGGCCTCCTGACAATAGGAGGATTTTACAAAACCATTTCTCACTTTACATTCTCCACGAACTACCCGATGTTTGATAATCCAAAGTCCGTTCCAGCAGGGTTCGATTCTACCGGGTCGTTCGTCTTTCCCAATGGAGTTCGGCCAAATCAGCAAGTTGGGGCAGTGTATACTTACATAAATAGCCCTTACAAGGCCTATGTCAAAGGTGTAGAAGCAGATTTCGAAACGAGATTTTGGTACCTGCCGGCTCCGTTAAATGGGGTCGTTTTCGGCATTAACTATACTCACATTTCGTCGTCAGCGACCTATCCGTTCCTGTTCCCTCGTACTATTAACAATCCTACTCCGCCGCCGAGGTTCACGACCATTTTGATCGATAGTTCACGCAGTGGAAGATTGATTGACCAGCCAAACGACATAATGAATTCCTATATCGGATACGACTATAAAGGCTTCTCTGCCAGAGTCTCTTTTGTCTTCCAGGGTAATTCCGTCAACTACGTCGGAGGTTTTCCTTACCAGGATGGATTTACCAGGAACTACTTTCGAATAGATGCCTCTGTGAGGCAGATGCTTCCCTGGGCAGGTCTCCAGCTTTATGCGGATGCCAACAACTTGAACAGTGAATCCAATATTGCTGCTCAGCAGACGATCGGTGGTTTCACTTCCGAAAACTTTTATGGTTTAACAGCAGACCTTGGAGTTAGGGTTACACTGTGAATAACGTGAATAGTGTCCCGGAGGGATTCCTTTGGGAAAAAGTGAATGACGAAAAGTCATTTGAAACGCAAATCAACTATAAGGAGAAGTAAAATGAGACATTTTATTTGGGCTCTGCTTTTCGCAGCAGCCATGATACCGGTATCGTTATACGCACAAACCGATACTTTAGATGTTCCTCCTGATGGCGCCAGTGGTGGAAATCTTGATCATGCGATTGACTCTGTCATCAGTGCAGGAACGCTTTCAAACACCGTTTTCAGATTAGTTCCCTCCGGATTTGGATATGGTCAGGATTATGTCTTGAATGGCATAGTCACCACTCCGGTCCATCAGAAACTCACCATTATTGCGCCCGATCCGACACCGACATCACCTCCACCGCAAATAGTTATGCAAACTGGCAATGGAGTAACATGGACACAGAATTTCGACTGTTTCGGTGATCTCTACATGAAGAATATCTGGATGATGTATGTAAACACCAGCGGCACTCAAAATGGAGCAGGTATATTCATAGAGGACGATAGTATTGCAAATAATAGCGGTGAAGGAGAACATGCCTATTTTGAAAATTGCATATTCGATTTGCAGAAAACCAGTGCGAATGGTTGTATAAATCCAGAATGCCAGCATTTCAGAGGGACTTTCAAGAACTGCTATTTCCGGAATGACGTTGATAATTACTTCATCTATTATGGCAGAGCAATCTCGTGGCAATTTGGTGATACCAAATGGCACACCGACAGTCTCTCGTTCGAGAATTGTACCTTTGCTAACATGGGGTACGTTCTCATGAATGAGAAGCCTTGCTACTCAGACTATGTGTGGCTCAATCATTGCACGTTCCTAAATATTTGCTGTTTCCCTCTGGAAGGAGACGTGTGGCACTGGCTTGACGTCACTAACTGCATTTTCGTGAATACATGGATGTACGGTGACAACATGAGTGCTACTTATAGTAGATTCTCGAGGGCTGCAGGTACTAATCCGATCGGCGCCATACTTCAGGTTGACAGTTTGGCAGCCAGCAACTATTCTCAAGGCACTGACGCAGTAACTTTTCCTTACACCGATGCCGATCGGCATATACTTTTTGCCAACAACAGCTTTTATGAAGAGAAATGGCTGACCGACTTCTGGTTTAGCAACCCTGTCACGGTCAATCCGGCCAGCGACACTTCTCAGCCGCGTCCCCAGCCGATGATGAATTTACCTGCACGTCAAATGTTTGGGAACGATTCTCTGGGGAATAAGCGCTTTCCCTATATTAACTTAGCCAATCTTTATCCTTCCGACGATACTTCCTATAACGCTTCCATCGCAAATCCAAACTTCAACTTGCCGCCGACCCAGGTCGACAGCATCGAAGGTTTCTTGGATGGGAGATACTTTACCAGCGCGCAAATTAATTGGGCATACAATCAAGGTAGTGATGACAAAAATGGAGCATGGCCAATGAGCGAAGATTTATCCTACGACACTAAATCCGCATTATACACTGCAGGAATAGGTGGATTCCCGCTTGGAGATTTGTATCATTGGTGGGGACCTAATTCATCGACGGGAATAGACCAATATACTCCGTGGAAAGCACAGGCAGCTGGTGAAGATTCAGTTATCCTTCATGCGCTTACTACAGGAGATCTTACTGGAATTATGGCCGGCGTGAAGTCGCGTCCCGGTACGCCTGAGAGTTATGTGCTTTCTCAAAACTATCCGAACCCGTTCAACCCGTCAACCACGATCGAGTATTCTGTGCCACGAAATGGTTTTGTAACGCTGAAAGTCTATAACATTCTTGGACAGGAAGTATCGACGTTGTTCTCCGGTGTTCAGCACGCAGGAAATTATCAAGCTACATTCGATGGTGCAAAGTTCGCCAGCGGAGTCTATTTCTATCGCTTGCAGGCTGGAAATGTTTCAATTACGAAAAAACTTGTTTTGATAAAGTAATAACTATTTGTGACAGCCGCTTTCACTCTTGTCAGCCTTGCGAAGGTTTCATCGAACAAGTCCGGTGATCTTCGCAAGGCCCGGAGAGAAGCGGGTCGCAATTTGGCCAAAGGAGGTGATTGGGTTCAGAGCTTATCCTGACGAATGTCAGGATCGAAAATCTTTTGAAAGAATCTCATTTGAAGAAATCCTTCAAAAGAAGTTGTTCGGTAATCAAACTTAACTAAACAACTCCGATAACAAAAAACTTAGGAGGAAGTATGAAAACTTTTCTACGCTCGCTCGCGGCCGGAGTATTTCTGCTCCTGCTGGGATTGAGCACATCCGACGCACAGGAAGTGACATTCACTGCCGGTCCGTCAGTTACGGCAACGGGAGGCGCCGGAAACGGCGGCTTCGCTTGGGGAGATTTGGATGGGAGCGGTAATCTAAGCATCTTTATCCCGTACAATATTGTTGAGCTGAATAGTATCACTGCATTCACTAAGGCAGCGTCAACGGCGACGGCGAACATCCCGATTAATACTAACTCAACAGGCCTGTTGCTCGCCGATTTCAACGGCGACGGCGTTCCCGACCTGTTTACAACAAATGGCGGCAATCCAAGCACTAGTGGCGTTAATTCCAGTCTATTTTATGACAGCGCTGGTGTATTTATACTGGCTACCGGGGTTGGCGATCTTGCCACGGCGGGAGCTACCGGCGAAGTCTTCCAGGGAGCTTCGGCGGCACCAATCGATCACAGCAATTACCTTAGCATCGCCTATCCTGGAGGCTTTACAGGCATCGCCGGCAGTAATCAGGCAGCACCGGTACCACCCAACGGTGGTGTATGGCTTCTCAAAGGAGGTCCGACTGGATTTACTGACATAGGCAAAGGAGCCGCTGCTGGAAATCTTGGCATAGACAGTACCCTTTCATATGAATCGTGGGATGTGCGTTTCTTCGATGCGAATAATGACGGCTACCTGGATTTGTTGATGCCGAGCTTCCGAAATGGATTCTCAAAAATTGACACGGGTACGTCGGGCGCTCGAAAAGGATGCGTCATGCTCTTGAACGACGGGACCGGGAAGTTTATTATTCCAACAGCAGCGACTCTTGGACGATCAATCTATGCTCTTGATTCAGTGAAGCTTAACAAAGCCGGGACTGCTGACAGTATTGAATATTCCAGCGTTCATGGAGATACAGGAATCATTGTCGATGATACAGTCCGCCACTTCGCTGCCATTGGAGAACAATGGGGTGATCTCAACAACGATGGTATCGAGGATCTTGTATTGAACGGGCTTAACGCAACCGATAACAGAGACGGCAACGATACTTTAAGGGCCGATGTTATCCTCTACGGAAAGGGAGACGGCACGTTTACGTACAAGTGGGATGGAGTACACGTTGTTGCCAACAACGGATTGGTTCAGAGTACGGCGCAACGCGCAATATCCATTGGCGACTACAACAATGATGGGCTACTGGATATATACACGGCCCAAACATTCACCCCCCAACATCTGTACAGGAACAATGGTGATGGCACGTTCACAGACATCGCAAGCACGGATGGCGTGACTGGAGGTCCTGGTACTCAGCGAGGAGCACAGCTCGTTGATTACGACAACGACGGCTTCCTTGACGTATTCGTATATACCGGTGGCAATACTCTTTTGCTGAAGAACGGCGGCAACACCAACAACTGGATTGCATTCAAGCCGATTGGCACAGGTAATAACAAATCGGCAATCGGAGCAAAGTTCACCGTGTGGACTGGAGGGCATAAGCAGATTCGCGAGATCAGCGCTTCGGGCGGTTCCGCAGGCATGGGCGGAACATTGAGAGCAAACTTCGGACTTGGAACGGCGACCGCGGTTGACAGCGTGCACGTTCAGTGGCCCGACGGCAACAGCCAGACCCTTGTCCTCAAAGATGGCGTTAACCGATATTATACCGTCAGAGAAGGCGACCTTGTTCCCGCGGTCCCGGTGCTTGTAAGTCCGAAGAATGACTCGACTGGAGCTCCGACATCCATGACGTTAAACTGGAACAGCTCCGCAAATGCTGCCCATTATCAGGTACAGCTCTCTCTTGATCGGACGTTTGCAACAAATGTCGTTGCGAACGATTCTTCGTTGACCACAACGAGCAAATCGGTCAGCGGACTCGGCTATAGTTCATGGTACTACTGGCGTGTCCTTGCTTACGATACGTTCTACACAAGCGGCTATTCAGTTGTAGATTCTTTCCAGACGATCGTGCAAGCTCCGACAGCAGTGCCGACGTTGCTGTCGCCGGCAAACAATGCAACGAACCAGCCTTACAAGCTTAAACTGGTGATAAGCAAGACATCGGATGCTGCGCAATATAACTGGCAGGTGACGACAGACGGTACATTCGGTTCGACCTTCGCCGTCAACGATTCAACTATCGACACGACGAATACCGTGACATTAGCAGGCGGCACGAAGTATTTTTGGCGTGTACGCGGAGTTAATCCCGGCGGTGCGGCCAACTTCTCGTCTGCCGATACGTTTACTGTCATGACAGTTCCGGCGGTAGCGGTGCTCGCGTTCCCGGCCCAGGGTCAAGTCTCAATTCCTGCCGACACTCTGGTTCTGAAGTGGCATTCGGTGGCGGCTGACACCGGCTACATTTGCCAAATTTCTACCAGCAAATCGTTCTCGTCGTTGGTTTTCACTTCCGATACGACGAGAGACACGACGTTTAAAGCTACGTCGCTGCAGACTCTAACGTGGTATTACTGGCGCGTAGCCTCGTACAACGCCGGCGGCGCGAGTGCGTTTACTGCGGTGGACTCTTTCCAGACGATCGTTCCGATCCCTGCTGCTCCGTTGCTTTCTTCGCCTCTAGCCAGCGCAACGGGCGTGGCGCGATTGACCACCTTTGTATGGCGCTCGGTAACGTACGCGTCAAAGTATCACCTCCAGGTTTCTACAGCCAACGACTTCTCCGCTGTGGTTCGCGACACGACTGTAGGTGATACGACCGCGACTTTGACGAATCATTTGGACGCCAGCACAAGATACTATTGGCATGTCAGCGCAATAGATACTGCTGGAGAAGGTGCGTTCGCGTCAACCAGGTTATTCACCACAGGATTAGTGGATGCACTCAACGAACAAGGCGGTCCTCCAAAAGAGTTCGCTCTGTTCCAGAACTATCCGAATCCTTTCAATCCATCTACAATGATTAACTATGACATACCAAAGAATGCGTATGTCAAGGTAGTTATCTACGATGTACTTGGCCGAGTCGTTGCAACGCTGGTAAACGGTGTGCAGCAGCCAAGCCATTATAGTGTAGAATGGAACCCGGCAGGCTTGAGCAGCGGAATTTATTTCTGCCGTATCCAGGCCCAAAGCCAGGATGGATCAGGCAATTTTGTCTCGGTGAAAAAACTGGTTTACATGAAGTAAGATTTAATAGCGTTTAGCCAAGAACCGATAGCTAATAGCTAACGGACTTATTGCAAGTAAATCTTCTCCTTATGGTTATCCCGACCCGGCCTCATCCGGGTCGGGATATTTTTTCGGATCTACTAATTGTCGGAAAGGTTATGCAGACGAAAACACGGGCAATGTTTTTTCTAATCATAGCGACAATTATGCTCGTCAATCCGGCAATCGTACCGGGGGCTGATAAGAAGGGAGCTTACTATACAGGGGTTTATGAAAACCTGTTTGCAGAATTGTTGGGTAAGAATGAGTCACAGGTAAAATCCAAACTCGACAGCGCTTTCAGCCAGTTATTTTTTGGGAACGACAGCACACAGCGGGTGTATTTCCCTGACAGCTCCGACTCTACCATGGCATATGTCGAGGATATTGCGAACCATGATGTCCGGACTGAAGGCATGTCTTATGGGATGATGATTGCGGTGCAAATGGATAACAAGAATGTGTTCAATCGGATTTGGAAGTGGGCAAAGTCTTACATGCAGGTCAAAAGTGGTCCGCACGAAGGATATTTCGCATGGCACTGCAGACCCGACGGGACACTTCTTGACTCGAACGCCGCGTCCGACGGTGAGCAATGGTTCGTGATGTCCCTGTTTTTCGCGTCGGCGAGATGGGGAAACGGCGATGGGATTTACAATTATACGGCAGAAGCGCAAAAGATTTTGTACACCATGATGCACAAGGAAGACGACCCGGCGCATGACAAAGTAACTAATATGTTCAATAATGAGAGGAGGCTGGTCGTTTTCGTCCCGACTGTTAGCGCCGACGGATTTACTGACCCATCATACCAGCTTCCTCATTATTATGAGCTTTGGTCGCGATGGGCAGATAAGGATAATCAATTTTGGTGTGATGCTGCTTCAACAAGTCGAAAGCTTATAAGGGAGGCCGCAAACCCGACCACCGGATTGTGCCCCGACTACTGCAACTTCGACGGAACCATTGTGACTTTTTGGCATGGTGGACATCAGGATTTCAGATTTGATGCCTGGCGTGTTGCCATGAACGTTGCCGTTGATTATGAATGGTTCATGGCTGATGATTGGGAATCAACCGAATGCAACCGCCTGCTGGCTTTTTTTCGATCGGAGGGAATAAATAGTTATGGAAATCAATACGCGCTTGAGGGGAAGAGACTTGGAAACGATCACAGCACGGGTTTGGTAGCGATGAACGCAGTCGCTGCGCTCGCTTCCACGAGTGATGACAGGAAAGCGTTTGTCGAAGCATTGTGGAATGCCAGAGTGCCGGCTGGTCTGTACCGATACTATGACGGCATGCTATACATGCTGGCAATGCTGCAAGTGAGCGGAAATTTTAAAATTTATGACCCGACGGGCAAGCCGGTTCCGGCCTGCGGGAAATAAATCAGGCAGGAGATCACTTAATTATGGAACGGTGGAGTAATGGATCAGGATGGAACGCGAGAGCGGGAGCGAGAATCCAGGAACTAGAATCCAGAAACAAAGAGACTTATTTATCACCTTTTGCCACCTGCGTCTTGCTTCTTGCATCATGGCTTGTGTTTCCGCAAACCGCATTTTCCATCGGAGGCGAACGATATGTCAGGTTCGAGAACGGAAGAGGCTACTTCCCTCTTGTCGTAAATGGCAAGTCCGCACCGCTATGCGTGAGCTCGGATGACTTTCCGGGAGTCAGACTCATTCTGAAATATTTCCAGACCGACATTGCAAATGTTGCTGGAACGAAACCTGAAATCTCGATTGATACCATCCCACCGTCGAAAAATATTGTCATGGTCGGCACAATCGGGAAGAGTCCGGTGATCGATCGGTTGATTTCAAAAAAGAAAATAGACGTATCCGGAGTCGAGGGAGAATGGGAAACTTCATTGATTCAGGTCGTGAACAACCCATACCCAGGCGTGGATCATGCTCTGGTAATTGCGGGAAGTGACAAACGTGGTACGATATATGGGATGTTCAGCATCTCCGAAAGGATCGGCGTGTCCCCTTGGTACTGGTGGGCAGACGTGTCGATAAAGCAACACAGGGATATTTTCATACTCCCCGGCCGACACTCGGATGGGCCGCCCTCAGTCAGATACCGGGGAATTTTCCTTAACGACGAGTGGCCGGATTTGACGAACTGGGTGGCGGCGAAATACGGTTTCGCGACACAGAGCGAGAATCCTCCAGTCCCGCCGGGAGTTGCAAACTACGGGCACGAATTCTATGAACGGATATTTGAGCTGCTTCTGAGATTGAAGGCAAATTATCTCTGGCCCGCCATGTGGGACAACGCGTTCAATGAAGACGACACTTTGAATCCGAAGCTCGCCAATGAGTACGGCATCGTCATGGGAACGTCTCATCAGGAGCCGATGCTGAGAGCACAGAAAGAATGGGACCGGCGCTATCTCAATACCATCGGCACCTGGAACTTTGCCAAATATCCAGATACGCTGGAGAATTTCTGGCGCGCTGGTGTCAGACGAAATAAGGATTATGAAAGCATTATCACGATCGGCCTTCGCGGTGCGAACGACACTCCGATGGCTCCCGGAGGACCGGAAGCGAACATGGCTTTGCTGGGAAAGATCGTGGACCTCCAACGGAGAATTTTGAAAGAAGAGGTGAATCCTGACGTTACGAAAGTGCCTCAGTTGTGGTGTCCCTATAAAGAAGTGCTTGATTTCTACAACGCTGGATTCCGCGTTCCCGATGACGTCACGATCCTCTGGACTGACGACAACTGGGGAAATATTCGCCGACTTCCGAGTCTCGAAGAGCGCGCGCGGATCGGTCGAGCGGGGGTCTATTATCATTTCGATTATCATGGCGGCCCGCGGAATTATCAATGGATCAACACAAACCCGATCTCCAAAATATGGGATCAGATGTCGCTGGCAAAGAAGTACAGTGCAGATGAAATTTGGATCGTAAATGTCGGCCATCTGAAAGGATATGAGCTGCCGATCAGCTATTTCATGGATCTTGCCTGGAACACAAATAGATGGACGGACAGCAACATCGACGACTATACGAGGCTTTGGGCGGAACAACAATTTGGTGATGAGTACGCGAAAGAGATTGCCGACGTACTTGCAAAATACACGAAGTATAATGGCCGAAGAAAGCCTGAGCTATTGAGTCCGACGACCTACAGCTTGGTCAACTATCAGGAGGCTGACAACATCGTGGCTGACTTCGAGTCGATTACTGCCAAAGCCGAAGAGATTGGTAGCAAATTACCCGAAGACGAACGAGATGCATTCTGCGAGCTGGTGTTGTTGCCGACGAAGGCTAGCGAAATTGTGAACGAGCTCTACGTTGCAGCAGGTAAGAATGAATTATATGGCGAACAGAAACGGGCGAGCACAAATGATATGGCTGCTGAGGTCCATTCGCTGTTCGAGGCAGACACAAGCTTAATGGGGTATTTCAATAGAACGTTCGCCCGAGGGAAGTGGGATCATTTCATGGATCAACCGGTACTTGGATATACAAGCTGGAACCAGCCGCAGAACAATAATCTCGATGCTATTCACCTCGTGGAGCTAAGCGTGCCGGATACTGCGTCGATGGGCGTCGCTGTTGAAGGCTCTGAATCAGCCTGGCCGGGAACGGAGAATGATCCAACATTGCCGATTTTTGACCCATTTGGCGAGAGGCAGCATTACATTGATGTATTCAACAAGGGAAAGACTCCGTTCGAATATACCGCGGAGGCTGACAAACCCTGGATAAAAATATTATTGCCAAACGGGAAGGTCGATAAGGAGAGCCGGATCTGGATCAACATTGATTGGAGCGCTTCGCCAAAGGGCACATCAAACGGTATTGTCAAGATAAACGGGGGGAATCGCGTAGTATCAGTGAATGTCAAGATTAACAATCCATCGGGCATCACACGCAGGTCTTTGCATGGGTTCATTGAAGGGGATGGATGTGTTTCGATTGAAGCGGCGCACTATACGAAACTAACGGACGCCGGCAGTAACCGATGGATTAATGTCGAAGACTATGGAAATACATTATCCGGAATGAGAGCTACATCTGCCGCAGATGCGCCGGCCGCCGCGCCCGGTAAAAACTCACCATGTCTGGAGTATAGAGTGTTCTTATTTGATACGGGGAAAGTCGACGTCGAAGGAATTTTCGGTTCATCTTTGAACTTCATGCCGGGCAGTGGTCTTCGGTACGAGGTTTCACTTGATGATGCGGATCCACAACCCGTTGAGCTTGTCCGAGAAAATTATAATGCACAGAACGGAAATTTGGACTGGGAAAGGTCTGTCGCGCACGATGTGCGCTGCGGGCACAGCAGATTCACGATTACGGAGCCGGGCTATCATACGTTGAAAGTGTGGATGATAGATCCCGGAGTTGTGCTCGAAAAAATTGTCGTGAATCTTGGTGGAGTGAGGCCGAGTTATTTGGGACCGCCGGAGAGTTTTCACAGAGATGTCGCAAATAGTGAATGAAAAGAAAAAATGGTGTCTGTATTACCTCGCAAGATCGGATTGTTACTGAGTGGTTTGTTTCGCCATGTCTCAGTCGTGAAAATCGGTATCATCTGTGTTATCAGCATCTGGTTACTTGCTTCTCCCCCGGTTGCTTATGCGCAGACGAAAGATGTTTTTCAGATGTCTCCAGATGAGCGTCTAGCCTATCTCGCGAAGATCAACGCAGAATCAGAAAAGGATTGGCGACGAACAATCAATGTTCTGAACATCAAGCTTCCAGATTCCTTGCCGCCGGTGGCTGAGGACCAAAATCGCCCAAAGAATACATTCCAGAAGAAAGGATCATCGAACTGGAATGACAGCACCGGAAACACATATACTCGTTCTGCGTGGGGAACATGGAACAACTACGATGAGGCAACGGCAAACCTATTTGCGAAACTGCCGGATCCTTTGGTCCTGGATGACGGCGCACCTGTGAAGAGTGCGGAGATGTGGTGGAAAGTCCGGAGACCTCAGATCATGGCACAGTTTGACAGTGAGATCTTCGGTGAGGTGCCGAAGAACATACCACCTGTGCGGTGGGAAATTGTCTCAACGAAAGACACAGCGGTTGGCAACATTGCCGTTATTACGAAAGAGATCGTGGGACATGTGGAAAACTCGGCGGATACGGATACGCATGTGGATATCCGCTTGACTCTGACGATCCCCGTGAAAGCAAATCACCCCGTGCCGGTCATAATGGAATTTGGTTTCGTTTTCCCGCCTGGGTTCAAATTCCCGGGGATGCCTCAACAGGAAGGTCCGAGCTGGCAGGAGCAGGTTCTCGGCAAAGGCTGGGGTTACGCGATCTACGTCCCGACCAGTGTTCAGCCGGACAACGGTGCCGGATTGACCCAGGGAATTATCGGACTGGTGAACAAAGGTCAGCCGCGCACTCCTGAACAGTGGGGAGCACTGCGAGCCTGGGCTTGGGGAGCAAGCAGGGTTTTGGATTACTTCGAAACCGACAAGTCAGTGGATGCGAGGAAAGTCGGCATCGAAGGTGTATCCCGATATGGGAAAGCGGTTCTTCTAACCATGGCCGAAGACCAGCGGTTTGCTATTGTACTTGTCGGCTCCTCTGGCAAAGGCGGAGCAGCGCTTTACCGGCGCGACTTCGGAGAAGACATGGGAAATATTTGTTCGTCAGGCGAGTACCATTGGTTCTCGGAAAACTTTCTCAGATACGTCTTGACACCGGAGACCTTATCCGTGGATTCACACGAATTAATCTCTGCATGTGCGCCGCGCCCCGTCTTCATAAGTTGTGGCTCTCCAGAGAAAGAAGGAAACTGGGTCGATGACAAAGGACAATTCATGGCAGCGGTCGCCGCCGGACCTGTCTATGAATTACTCGGCCAAAAAGGTCTAGGTACGTCAAGTATGCCCCAGATCGGTGTTCCGCTTATGGATGGTGCTCTTGCATTCCGTCAGCACGATGACGGACATACGGTTGGACCAAACTGGCCATACTTCTTGAAGTTTGCGGAAAAATGTTTTAACGTCTCCAATTCACCCGACTCTAAGTAGGAATGCTCTTAATGATTTCTAAGTTAAACAAACAAGGTTGTTTTCGAATGAGAACCAGCAGAATGTTCCTTGTACCTTTTTCCGTTCTTGTCCTCTTTGCTGCGGAGACAGCCTATTCTTACGTGAGGCTTCCGCACCTGATCAGCGATGGGATGGTGTTGCAAAGAGACGATTCGGTCCGTATTTGGGGCTGGGCTTCGCCGGGCGAGAAGGTGGTCGTCAGGTTCTTGGGTCGAGCCGATTCTATTATGGCTGGTTCAGACGGGAGGTGGGCGATCATGCTTTCTCCGATGAATGCCGGCGGACCATACAGTATGGAGATTGATGGGAGCAATCACATTGTGTTGAATGATATCCTGGTCGGCGACGTATGGGTTTGTTCGGGTCAGTCGAACATGCAGTTGCCGATGGCAAGAGTCAAGTGGAAGTACGAAGATGTGGTTGCCAATTCCGCCAATCCTTACATAAGACAACTGCTCGTTCCCAATGCGTACGACTTCGGCGCGCCAAAGGAAGATATTCAATGGGCACAATGGCAGCCGGCGAATCCTTGGACAGTACTTCAGTTTACTGCCGCGGGTTACTTTTTTGCGAAAACGCTGTATGAAAAATATCACGTGCCAATCGGTCTGATCAATGCAAGCGTAGGCGGGACGCCCATCGAGGCATGGATGAGTAAGGATGCATTGAAGGATTTTCCTTTAATTCTCGAAAGAGGCGAAAAGTTCAGCGACAGTGCCTTCAGGGACAGCATTACGAAGGTAAATAATTCTGTAAGCGATGAGTGGAATAGCAATGTGTGGCAGCAGGATGAAGGATTGAAGGGCGACAGGCCGTGGTATGATCCGACATGTGATGACTCTCAGTGGTCTACGATGGATTTGCCGGCATATTGGGCAGATGAGGGTCTGAAGAATACGAATGGGGTCGTCTGGTTCAGAAGACAGTTTAACGTTCCGGCGTCCCTGGCAGGTAAACCGGCAAAGCTAATCATGGGCAGGATAGTCGATGCTGATTATGATTATGTCAACGGTGTCTTTGTTGGTTCCGTTTCATATCAATATCCGCCGCGTAGATACGACGTTGCGCCGGGAGTACTTAAGGCAGGCAGGAACACAGTAGTAGTACGTGTGATTAATTCAGGCGGTCGAGGGGGGTTCATAAAAGATAAACAATATGCACTGGTGATTGGAAATCACACGATCAATCTCGCCGGGAGTTGGAAATGTAAAGTAGGCGTTGCCGTGCCGCCGATGCCGTTTGGCGGGCCGACAATAATCTATCAACCCTTCGGGTGCTTCAACGCGATGATCGCTCCGCTTTTGAACTACACGATCAAAGGTGTCATATGGTATCAGGGCGAATCGAACGCGGGCAATCCCGGTGGGTATGCTGAGAAATTTGCAGCGATGATCACAGATTGGAGAAAAAAATGGCACGAAGGGGATTTTCCATTCTTATACGTCCAGCTTCCCAACTATGGCGAACCCGTCGTGCAACCAGCCGAAAGCGGCATGGCACGGCTGAGGGAAGCGCAGCTTCAAACACTCTCAGTTCCAAACACCGGCATGGCAATCACGATTGACATCGGCGAGTGGAACGATATTCATCCTCTGGACAAGGGTGACGTTGGGAAAAGACTGACGCTCGCTGCCGAGCGTGTTGCGTACCATGATACCACCGTAGTTTATTCAGGTCCAATCTTCAAATCGATAGAGTTCAAGGATAACAAAGCGATCCTTTCGTTTACGAATATTGGAAAAGGTTTGATTTCCAGAGGTGGTCCGCTTAAGACCTTTGAGGTATGTGGAGGAGACGGTAAGACTGTTTGGGCGAAGGCAATAATCAAACGAGACCAAGTGATTGTTTGGAGCGACTCCATCTCTGATCCAACCGGTGTTCGCTATGCATGGGCAGACACTCCACAGGGCGCAAACCTCTACAACAAGGAAGGCTTGCCTGCATCGCCTTTCGTGGCTGGGACATGGGTACAAAGGGAATATTGAAATGCCATACAAAGAAATAATAAATGGATTTGTAGAATGCATGTTCGCGATGGATGAAACGTCCCCCGGAAAATCGAGCCAAAGCATAGGTTACTTCAGTTGGTTCAGATATGAAGGTCACGATGAAGCATACGTCAAATGAAATATCGTCTGCAGGCACTTATAGGGATCTACGGGATAAGGTCGTTCTTGTGACAGGCGGTGCAAGCGGCATAGGTTATGCGATTACGCAAGCGTTCTCGGCAAATGGTTCGAAGGTGGTCGTCGTCGGAAGAGACAGGGAGAAACTTGAGTCTGCCAAAAAGGAAATTGGTGGAAAGATCAACTCCATTCGATTTGACCTGAATGAAACAGACAGTTTATCCGATTTGGTTAATGAAATAAGGATCGATATTGGCGAGGTTGACGTGCTGGTGAATAATGCCGGAATCAACTTGAAAAAAGATGCGCTCGACGTTTCTAATGAAGAATATGAGAACATAGTTAGGACAAACCAGACAGCAGTTTTCGCGCTGACAAGAGAAGTCGGCAAAGCGATGGTCGCCCGTAGTTCCGGAAGCATAATAATGATCAGCTCGATGGCATCGCAATATGGCATTCCGAAAGTGGTTGCATATACGGCTTCAAAGTCTGCCATCGAAGGGATGACCCGAGCGCTCGCCGTCGAATGGTCACCGCACGGTGTGCGTGTCAATTGCATCGCTCCCGGTTTCATCAAAACCGCGATGTCGTCAAGAGCGCTCGACAATGACTCGGAGCGGAAGAGGAAAGTTCTATCTCGCACACCGGTGGGCAAACTTGGTGAGCCTTCCGATGTGGCTGATGCAGCATTGTTCCTTGCATCATCCCAATCGAAATACATCACTGGTGTGGTCCTGCCGGTCGACGGGGGGAACTCAATAGGGTTTTGAAAGGAGAAGTCAAGTGTGAACAACGAGAAACGGAAAGACCAGAGTTCGGTTTTTTTGAAATATAAATTAGTTTATGAAGGAGAATGATCATGTCAACGCGGTTCTTTTTGAACAACATATGCAAAAACTTTTTTTGTCAGTCCGAGGGAAGCGGAAAATCTTCCCATCACTGTCGCACAGGCGGAGTTTTTCTTGTGTCGCAAATGATAGTGGCTGTCGTCATTTTGTGCTTCTTATCCACTCCGTCATTTTCACAGTTGGCTCTCGGCAGGAGCAAGTTTGTTGGAAACGCGATTACTTATGGTTTCCAGATGCCGGATAATTTCCTGACATATTGGAACCAGGTTACGCCGGGGAACGATGGCAAGTGGGGGAGCGTCGAAAACAGTCAAGGCGCGTTCGGCTGGTCCGGACTTGATGTCATTTACAGCTTTGCCCTGACGAACGGCATTCCTTTCAAGTATCACAACTTGATATGGGGATCGCAGCAACCTGGATGGATTAGTTCACTCGACTCAGCCAGTCAGAGGGCCGCCGTGGAAGCCTGGATCGACAGCGTCGGAAGCCGGTATCGAAATATGGATTTCATTGACGTTGTCAACGAGCCTTTCAACTCGCCTCCGGATGGGCAGAACGGAAGGGCAAATTACATTCGCGCGCTGGGAGGAACTGGAGCCACAGGTTGGGATTGGATCGTCACGGCATTTACGTGGGCGAGACAGTACTGCGCACCAGGCGTGAAGCTCCTGATTAACGAGTACAATATTTTGCAGGACAACAGTAGAACGAGCAATTACATTGCACTGATCGATACGCTTAAGGTAAGAGGTTTGATTGATGGAATCGGAATCCAGGGTCATTACTTCGAATTCAAGGATGCGGCTTATCTCGGCTCGAGATACTCTTATCCGGTAAGCACGCTGAAAAATAACCTTGACAGGATAGCCTCCGCCACGGGTTTACCAATCTACATTTCTGAATTTGATATTGACGAAAAAGATCCTATCGTTCAACTTCATAACTTTCAAATATATTTTCCTCTCTTCTGGACCGATCCTGCAGTGAAAGGCATGACTCTGTGGGGATATAATTTTGGTGACACATGGAAGCCTTATGCTTACCTGGATTCACTCGGGGTGGAGCGTCCGGCCCTTAAGTGGCTTCGGACGTATCTTGCACAATATTTGCTGCAGCCGGTAGTTATATCGCCTATCGATACGGTCGGCGAGTCAACCACCCCCACCATGATATGGCATTCATCAGAAGCTGCATCGTCGTATCGTTTGCAGGTAGCTACTGACGATATATTCTCCGCGGTCGTGGTAGATTCGACAGTTGGAGATACTCTTTTGCAGCTGCCCTCGTTAAATGAGAATACGAAATATTATTGGCGTGTTGCGGCGATGAATGCGAGTGACACAGGCGATTACAGTTCTTCAGTGAGCTTTGTTGTAGGAGATACGATCGATGCGGTAAGAAAGTTGGAAGGAATCCCGGCACAGTTCGCGCTTAGCCAGAATTATCCGAATCCATTTAACCCATCGACAGTGATCAGCTATCAGTTGCCGTCCGTCAGTCATGTTACATTGAAAGTCTACGATGTACTTGGCAGAGAAGTGGCAATGCTGGTGGATCAGAAGCAAGGAGCTGGATATTACAATGTCACGTTCAATGCCGGCAATCTGCCCAGCGGTGTGTACTTTTACCGTTTATCGGCCGACAGCAAGTTGATCACAAGAAAATTAGTTCTGGTGAAATAAGAAAGGAGAATATCAATGGCTACGCGAGCGTGGGATTCTTACAAAGCATTCGATCATCGCGGAATTAAATCCCGAACTGCAAATCATCCGGAGGTGCCGGTGATCACATTGTTGCTGTTTCTTTTGTCATTTAGCCATGGTGGCATCGCCCAGACACTCTCGGGTCCCTATCAGGTGGGGACATGGCAGGGATTTCGTTCCGCGGCTGTGAGCTACACGTTCGATGATAATTGTCCCAATCAGCTTTCAATTGCCGTCCCCATGTTCGATGAGTTTGGGTTCAAGCTGACGCTGTTCACGGTAACGAGCTCCAGCTGGGGTTGGAAAGCTGACTGGAGTGGATTGCAGAAAGCCGCCTCAGAAGGACACGAAATTGCAAGCCACACGATCACTCATCCTAATTTCAGTACGCTGGCCGATTCGCTGCAGAAACAGGAACTGGAGTTTTCTCAGGATACTATCAATGCTCATGTCACAGGCCAGAAGTGCATAACGATCGCCTATCCTTATTGTGTCACAGGTAACAGTGCATTGGTCGCCAGCTATTACATTGCGGCACGCGGCTGCTCGGGTCAGATAGTGGCTAAGACCCCGAGCGATTTTATGAATATTAGTTCCATTGTCTTAGGTGATCAGGGCCTGAACGCGGTCGCTGCTATCGAGTCTCCGGCGAACAGTGCAGTTGCTGCAAAAGGATGGTGCGTGTATCTGATTCATGGAATCAACGGGACCGAGCCAGGAGCATATTCGCCCATTTCACAAGATACGTTGCTCGCCACTCTCCAATACTTGAATGCCAATCCGGATGAATTCTGGGTTGCACCTTTCGGTACCGTGGCGAGATATATCATAGAAAGAAATTCAACGTCGGTCACGGAGATCTCTAATTACGGAGATAGTATTAGAGTTCAATTGACCGACAATTTGGATAGCGACTACTATGACATTCCGATCACGATCAGGCGTTCTCTTCCCGAAGGCTGGGATTCGGTGGTTGTCCTGCAAAATGGCGACACCCTGTCTTCACAAATGGTCAAGGTCGACACAGTTAAATACGTAATGTTTGATGGAGTGCCCAACGCCGGCAATATTACAATCGTCAACGAAACCGGAACGGCGGTCGGCCTGCGTGGTGGATTTGCTTCGCCCGAAGCGTTTGGACTCCTGCAAAATTATCCGAATCCGTTCAACCCTAGCACAAAGATCACTTATCAATTATCGAAAAGTGGTTACGTGACATTGAAAGTTTACGATGTACTTGGAAGGGCTGTGGCGGTGCTGGTAAATCAAAGGCAGAATGCGGGCAACTACAATGTCACTTTCGACGCAAACAATTTGTCGAGCGGTGCATATTTCTACAGAATCTCAACGGAAGAGTTTTCGGATGTAAAAAAACTTGTGTTAGTCAGATAAAGTGAGATGATACAATGTGCCATCACGTGTTGAGCATTAGATCGACAATCATTGCATTGATGATTGGGTTAATGGCCGCGGGTTGCTCAAAAAAAAATTCGGTCACCGGCCCTGGTGTAATACCAAATTCTGCAAATATCGATCTAAACAATACCCAGCAGATCATCAGGGGATTTGGTGCCGCCAACATTGTCGGCTGGCGGCCTGATATGACTCCTGCGCAAATCCAGACCGCTTTCGGCGACGGCGATGGACAGGTTGGTTTGACAATAATGCGGCTGCGAATCCCTCCCGACTCGACGGAGTTCGGCATCGATGTTCCTTCGGCACTGTCGGCGGAAGCGCTCGGTGTGACTGTCATTGCAACGCCGTGGACGCCTCCGGCGTGGATGAAGATAAATGATAACTTAGTCGGAGGCTACCTCGATCCTAACGAGTACGCGGCCTACGCCGCCCATCTTAAGGCATTTGCCGATACGATGAAAAACAACGGTGTCTCAATCTACGCCATCTCGGTTCAGAATGAACCCGATGCCCAAGTGGTGTACGAATCATGTTTTTGGAATGCAACACAGTTTCTCAGCTTCATGAAACATTATGCGCCGTCCGTTGGTGTTCCGGTTTTCATGCCTGAGTCGGAGAGTTTCGATCACCAGTTCTCAGACTCCACGCTGAACGATCCTGTCGCCTGCGCCAATGTCGCATTGATTGGAGGACACCTGTACGGGAACACGAATTTGGGTTACCCTTTAGCTATTGCCAAAGGGAAGGAATTGTGGATGACCGAATACCTCCTCACCGATACATCGTGGGCGGCAGTGCTCGGAACTGCGAAGCAGATCAATGATTGCATGAACGCTCAAATGAGCGCATATATATGGTGGTACATAGTAAGATATTACGGTCCGATCGCCGAAACGGGTAATGCGCCGACGAAGCGCGGTTACGTCATGTCCCAGTATGCGAGATTTGTAAGACCGGGCTTTTACAGAGTTTCTGCCACAGCTAACCCGCAATCAAATGTTTACGTGACGGCATACAAGAATAGCTCCAAAGTGGTCATCGTGGCACTGAACATGGACACGTCTGCAGTCAGTCAGACATTTACGATGCAGAACGGAAGCGCTGCTACCTTTACGCCTTACGTCACATCGGTCAATGTGAATTGTGTCCAGGGAAGGGTCGATACCGTATCGAGCGGATACTTCACGACCACTCTTGAGCCGTCGAGCGTAACGACTTTTGTGTCGAACTGAGAGGGCTCTGACAGAGTATATCTTTGTTAGATCAATAACTAGGTTGCATCACGACGTGAAAAACATAATCTTGAAGATTGTTTCGACCATGCTTCTTGTCGCAGCTTGCATTACCGTCCGTGCCGAAAACGGACACGGTCTCTGGCTGAGATATAAGCTTGTCTCAGATAAGCATCTGCGGGAAGAGTACACAAAGTTAGTCGATGGAATGATCGTAGAAGGAGAATCGCCGACAATCCAGGCTGCTAAGAATGAACTTCAGAAAGGATTAAGCGGATTGTTGGGAAGGATGGTTCCTGAAATCAAAAGTGTAAATCATAACGGAGAAATATTAGTAGGGAGCTATAAAAGTTCGCCATTGATCGAACATGCCGGTGTGAAAAGTGATCTGTCGAAAACCGGACCGGAAGGTTTTGTCATCAAAAGTTTAGAGGTCGGCGGACGAAGAGTAACTGTCATCACCGCTAACGAAGATGTAGGCGTGCTTTACGGCGCTTTCCATTTCTTAAATTTACTGCAGACGAACCAGGATATTTCCCACATCAACATTGTCTCCTTTCCGAGAATTAAACTGAGAATGTTAAATCACTGGGACAATCTTGATGGTACAAGAGTCTATCCTGGTTTTTCAATCTGGGATTGGCACACGCTTCCAACTTACATAAAGCAGATATATGTCGATTACGCCCGCGCCGACGCATCGATCGGCATCAATGGTACCGTGTTGAACAACGTCAACGCTGATCCGCGAATTATTACTCATGATTATCTTGTTAAGATTGCCGCGCTCGCAGATGTGTTCCGTCCTTATGGAATAAAAGTTTTTCTCAGTGCCAATTTCGACTCGCCCGTGAAATTGGGAGAATTGAAATCTGCAGATCCATTCGATCCACAAGTAAGAGAATGGTGGAAAAACAAAGTCAAGGAAATTTATTCCTTCATTCCGGATTTCGGAGGCTTTCTCGTGAAGGCCAATTCGGAAGGTGAACCCGGACCCGGAGACTACAATAGAACTCAGGCCGATGGTGCAAACGTGCTCGCGGAAGCGGTGAAACCTTATGGCGGAATCGTGATCTGGAGAGCTTTCGTCTATGCTTACAACCCCAAGGATCGTGCGCGCGAAGCCTACGATATATTCAAGCCGCTGGACGGAAAGTTCGACAGCAACGTCCTGCTACAGGTGAAGAACGGTCCGCTTGATTTTCAGCCGCGCGAACCGTTCAGCCCCTTGTTCGGCGCCATGCCAAAGACACCTCTGATGATGGAATTGGACATAGGTCAAGGTGCTTTGGGCGAAGATGTGGGTTTAGTTTATCTTGCTCCGATGTGGAGAGAGTGTCTTATGTCGGATACTTACTGCAGAGGAAAAGGATCCACGGTCGCGAAAGTCGTCGACGGCTCAATCGATGGTTACGAAACAACTGGCATTGCGGGAGTTTCAAATGTCAGCAACGAATGCAGCTGGACGGGGAACATTTTCGGACAGGCGAACTGGTACGCGTTCGGCCGCCTTGCCTGGGACTATGATCTTACTTCGAGTCAGATAGCCGACGAATGGATCAGGATGACCTTTTCGAACGACACGTCCGTAATAAATCCCGTTGAAGAAATAATGATGACTTCGCGAGAGAATGTAGTGAACTATAGAGATCCGATCGGTCTCAACATGTTAGGCGGGTGGAGTGTTTATCATGGACCATGGGTTAACAATTCGGTACATGCCGATTGGAATTCTCCATATTACCACAGAGCCGACAGCATCGGCATCGGCTTCGATCGTACGAGAACCGGCAGCGATGCCGTGGACCAGTATTATCCGCCGGTCGCCGACCAATTAAATTCCCTCGACACTTGCCCGGAAGAATATCTCCTCTGGTTTCATCATGTACCATGGAACTACAAGATGAGATCGGGTAATACCCTCTGGGATGAGCTTTCCTATCATTATTATAGAGGCGTCGAAGGCGTACAGGAAATTCAGAGCATATGGAATTCTTTAAAAGGGAAAGTAGACAGCGAGGAGTTCAATTCGGTACGAATGCTGCTAAAGATACAGCATGACGATGCTGTCAGCTGGAGAGACGGTTGCGTTCTATATTTCCAGACTTTTTCTCATTTGCCCATTCCTGCCGGATTACCTGCACCTGAACACGATCTTGAATATTACGAGGAGCATAATCCGAGGTGAACTATTGTGGTGTTAGGTTGGTCATGCGAATGTTCATTTTGTTCCTAACTTTGGCACTCCATTCAACAACTCTCCGTGCTCAGGATTTTGGGAATTCGGCATTGATACCACCGATGGGATGGAACAGCTGGGATTGCTATGGACCTACTGTCACCGAGCAGGAAGTAAAGGCAAACGCAGATTATATGGCTGCTCATCTAAGAAATTTTGGATGGAATTATATCGTGGTCGATATTCGCTGGTATGTCTCAAATGACAAAGCGCATGGATACAATGAAACGGACCCCGCCATTAACATGGACGAATACGGCAGGCTTTTGCCTGCAGTTAATCGATTCCCCTCCGCTGCGGACGGCGAGGGATTCAGACCGCTTGCGGACTACGTTCACGGCAAGGGATTGAAATTTGGTATTCATATTATGCGCGGTATCCCGAAGCTGGCAGTTGAAAAAAACACACCGATCTTCCGGACCAGCGCGACTGCCAGAGATATTTACAGCGATAAGGAATTATGCGCGTGGCTCGGCGACATGTACACAGTGGACGCGAGCAAACCGGGCGCGCAGGAATATTACAATTCACTTTTCAAAATGTACGCATCATGGGGGGTTGATTTTGTAAAAGTGGACGACATCTCGCGTCCTTATCATAAAGATGAAATCGACATGATCCGCAAAGCCATAGACAGCTGCGGACGGCCGATCGTCCTTAGCCTGTCGCCGGGCGAAACGCCTATGGAAGACGCCCGGCATGTCAGCACCCACGCAAACATGTGGCGCATCATAGACGATTTCTGGGACAACTGGTCTCAACTGGAGTCGCACTTTGTACTCTTCGAGAAATGGATTCCGTACATGAGTCCGGGTCATTGGCCGGACGGTGACATGCTTCCGCTGGGGATGATTGGCGTCCGTGCGGAGAACGGCAACGCCCGTATGACCAGGTTCACCAAAGACGAGCAGAGTACTCTGATGTCGCTATTCTTAATCTGCCGATCGCCGTTGATGTTCGGCGGCAATCTTCCTGATAATGACGAATTTACTTACGGCCTGATCACGAATGAGGAGGCGCTCGCCGTCCTGCAAAGAAGCAATAACAACAGATTGCTTTTCGATGATGGGGACAAAATCGCGTGGGTAGCCGATGATGCAGGGAGCGGCGACAAATATGTCGCTCTCTTCTATGCCGCTGACAGGAAACCGATATTGGAAAGCAATGCAATATGGAACAGCAAACTTCTTACATATAAACCGTCTGAACAAAGTGCCGATGTGAAAGTGAGAATTGACGGGGCCAAGAAACTTTACCTTGTAGTCACCGACGGCGGAGACGGAAACAATTGGGATCATGCCGATTGGATAGAACCGAAACTTACGGGCAAGAAAGGCTCACTGAACCTGACAGCTCTTGAATGGTCAAGCGCAACTTCAGGATGGGATACGCCAAAGATAGACAGAAGCGTGGGCGGAAATAAATTGATCGTCGGCGGCAAAGAATATGCTGACGGGATCGGCACACATGCCACGTCGGTCATAGAATATGATATCCCTGAAGGATATGATACTTTTTCTTCCATCGTGGGGCTCGATAAAGAATGTGTTGACCATACCGAAGGAGCAACCGTCAAGTTCCAGGTGTTCACCCGGTATCCCACCGGCACTATGCCGGAAGATTCGATTGAAATTTTTCTGGATACTGAGCAACTGGGTTTCAAAGGGACATGTAAAGTTCGCGACCTGTGGGCGAATGGGGATATTGGAGAATACACGAATGCGATACCGCTGAACGTGAGGAATCATGGAGCGAGGCTGCTGAAGATCAGTGAAGTCAAATGAAGCAGACTAAATTTTTTGTTACAAATGCTTACGGGAGAAATTCATGTCAAGAATATTTACAGTTGTGAGTTGCTTTTTGTTTTTTATCAATTCAGGATTCGGGCAGTCAGCATCGTTCCAGACTTACATGAATCCTGTGATCCCCGGTGACCACCCCGATTGCACATTAACAAAGGTTGGCAATGACTTTTACACGACCGGGTCATCGTTCAATCCGACGCCGGTCATTTATCATTCCACCGATCTGGTTCATTGGGAAGCGATAGCCCAGCCTGTGAGCGCTGCCTGGTCAAACTACGGAGATGCGCCCGCCGGCGGATGCTGGGGCGGTCAGGTAGTTTATTATAACAATAAGTGGTGGGATTTCTTCTGTCGAAATTGGCAAATGTATTTTGTCACTGCTGACAGCGTCAGAGGGCCATGGTCGATGCCGACGTTGGTGAATAATCCTTCGAGTGTCTCCGGCGGCTTGGGCTACGACAACTCTATCTTTGTCGACGACGACAGCACGTGGTATTTATTGGTGAAAAACGGTCAGGCAGGTAACTGGATAGTGCAGCTGGGGAATAACGGTCAGCCAAGCGGGAAGGTTTTGAATTTGACGTGGATAAATCCCGCACCTTCGTATCCATACAGTTGGGCGGAAGGACCGGTTATGTGGAAGCACGGCGGCTATTACTACTATGCTTTTGCTCAGAACGTCGCCGGTGGGGAATACGTCATGAGAAGCAAGACTCTGACGGATAGCTCATCTTCCTGGACGACGCCGGTTAATTTCTTCAACACGAGCGATCCGCAAGCTTCATCAGCAGTGTTCGGCAATCCTAATCATTGCTCAGCTGCGGTAGTGATTGATGACAGTACGGTCTGGATTCTCCATCCGGTGTGGCGCACCGGAAGCAGCAATGAATGGTACAGTCAGGGACGGCAGGGATTGCTCAATCAAGTTCGTTATGATTCCACCGGCGAACCGACTGCCGACTACCCGGTGAATGCTCCGAAGGATGCGCCCAAATTACCAAGCAGCGGTATTCCGTGGATGGTGCCGCATTCAGATTTTTTTGATTCGAACAAACTGAATCCCGAGTGGTCGTTCCTGGGATATACCGCTTCCAATGCATATTCTCTCACCGCTCGTCCGGGGTGGCTGACACTTTCTCCAAGAGGCGGAGAGTTCAATACAGTAATCAAGAATGACGGTGAACATAATTATTCAGTAACCACCAGATTGGAATTCAAACCGCAATCAGTCAGTGATGAAGCCGGCATCTGGATCGTAAACGGACCGGAAGCTATAAGCGCAAAATTGTTCAGCTCGATCGACAGTTCAGGAAACAAGATCGTGACGTTCAGTTATGAAATCACTCGTTACACAATTCCTGACCCTGCAGGTGTCGGTGATAGTACATTGTGGCTTAAGCTTGTCCGTGTCAACCATATGCTTACCGGTTATTGCAGCACTGATGGTTATGACTGGATCCGCGTGGGAAGCAGTATCAATGTAACCGATCTGGATGGGTATCAATCCAATTACAACAGCTCATGGACAGGAAACCGACAGGGGTTGTTTGTACAAGGAGGAGTCCCGGCCGGCTTTGATTTTTATATTTATCGCGACGCTTATACACCGATATTGGCCGAATGTCCCGCGAACCAGTACGGCACGACCGTTTCGGCAAGAGTCAACGGAATGAGTTCGTTGACCAATATACATGATGGTGACTGGGCATTATATGCCGGCCTGGAGTTTGGGAACTCGGAATACGTAATTGAACCTGATTCTATTCATATTACGGCTTCATGTGCTTCTTCGGGTGGTGTTGTCGAAGTCTGGCTTGATTCGATCGATACCGGTACCAAAATAGCTGAATGCAATATCACCAATACCGGCAGCTGGAGTAATTACGAAACATTCTCCACCAATGTTCTCACAACCGTTTCGGGCAACCGTGATGTCTACTTGAAATTCAAAGGTGCAGGCTCGGGTAATCTTTTTATGCTCCAGTGGGTGAGTTTTGTTGATAAATCCCATCCTTTAACATCTATCCACGAATCACGATCAGGACTGCTTCCGAAACACTTTGAGCTTGAACAAAATTATCCCAACCCATTTAACCCGGCGACAAGGATCAGCTACCAGTTGCCGGTTGCAAGTAACGTCACTCTGAAGATTTATGATGTGTTGGGCCGAGAAGTTGCGACACTGGTGGATGAGAGACAGAGCGCGGGATACCATGGCGTCACATTCGACGCAGGAAATTTGGCGAGTGGTGTGTATTTCTATCGAATCGGGACAGAGATGTCTTCTGCAGTGAAGAAGCTTACGTTAGTGAAGTAAGAGAGGGGAGCAAAATTGCGGTGCCGGGAAGGTTTCTCCCGACCGGATGTAAAATAATGGATGTTAGATACGATTAATTTAATTCCAGATAGAAAGGTGCTATATGAAAAAGATTTCATTATATATAAAGAAAGATTTTAAGAGGTGGATTATCCTGGTATTGCTGGCAGTATCTGCCTCGCAAGCGCACGCCCAAACAGGTTGGGGCAATATTCAAACAAACGTGCCGGAGCTTAAGAATGTTTATGCAAAGGATTTTTATATCGGTTGCATCTTATCATATCCGCACATTGGGTTCACCACTGATCCGCCCGTCCCGGGTCAATCGGCTGTAGTAGATACCAATGGCGGGTACTTAGTGAAATTTCATATGAACTCCATGTCGCCCGGCAACAATATGAAACCGATGTATACCGTCAATATTAGTGCGAGTGCTGCGGCTTATTCTGCCGCAACTACTCAGGCGCAGAAGGATTCGATCAACACCCACCCGATAATAACTTTCAATGGCAACCTGATTGCTCAACTCAATTGGGCACAAAGGCAGGGCTTTACGTTTCGAGGACATACGCTGGTTTGGCATAACCAGACTCCGACACAGTTCTTCCGGACAGGTTATACGACTACGGGCGGTTACGTGTCAAAGGATACGATGATCCAGCGTATGGGGTGGTACATACACGAGGTGATTCGATCAATTCACCAGAGTTGGCCGGGCTTATTATCCGCAATCGACGTGGTGAACGAAGCGATCGCTGACGGCACAGGAGCAGTCCGCACCACCGGCAACGAATGGTACACCGTGTTTGGTGATTCAACTTATGTCATGACTGCCTTCCAACTGGCCCGCCAATATACTCAGCAATACGGCGAGACGCAGATCAAGCTGTATTATAATGATTACAATACCGAGGTCCCAACGAAGGCTGACGGCATCGTGAGACTACTGACTCCGATTTATCAGGCAGGTTATCTCGATGGTATCGGAATGCAAAATCACAATAGCCTTTCAACTCCGACCGCGCAAACTTTCATAGACTCGTACAATAAATTCTATCCGATATGCAACGAGATGGCCGTAACAGAATTGGATGTAACGACCGGCACCAGTACCCCTTCTGCTTCGCAACTGGCCGCACAGGCGAACCAATACGGCATGCTTTTCAAATGTTTTGTTGAGCGCAGTTATAGATCCGGCAGGGGAAAGATTGTCAATGTTACGAAAGATGGTTTGAATGATAAGTATACATTCGTGACTACGGGGGCCACCTCATTATGGGATTCCAACGACCAGTGCAAGCCGGCGTTCTTCGCGGTCGCAGATGTTGGTACCAACTATAACGCTTTAGACTCGCTCATCTCGTATGCTGATTCTTTGCACGAAAGCAAATATACCGCATCATCATGGTCGCAATTTGCTGCAGCATTGGACTCGTCGAAGAGCGCCATGGCACAGGAATATTCAGTATCTGTATCGGCGGATACCGCTTTAAGCAATGCAAGAGTCGGTCTTCAGACTGCCATTGCAGGATTGGTACTGAACATCGTGAAGATGCCTGTCATCAATATTTCATCGCACTCCATCGATTTTGGAGCGGTCCCTTACGGTTCTACCAAGAAAGATACCGTTCAAATTTACAATACTGGTACAGACACACTGAAGGTAACCTCGATCACCTCGACTGACACGACATTCACTTTTGCGCCGGCCGCTTTCAACATCGCACCATCGGACAGCCTTAATTTTGTAGTAACATTCGCGCCGAGAGAAATTGCGAACTATACTGGATTCATCATTCTCACCCACGATGCTGCCGGATCGCCGGATTCGATTCCGGTCAGCGGTCAAGGCATTGAAATATATGCGGTTCATAATGGAGGGGGGTTGCCGACTGAGTTTGCATTAAGTCAGAACTATCCCAATCCATTTAATCCGTCGACAACGATCAATTATCAATTGCCTGTACATAGTCGAGTAACGTTGAAGGTCTATGATGTTCTCGGAAGAGAAGTCGCAACGTTGGTGAATGAAAGGAAAGACGCGGGCTATTATAATGTTTCGTTGGATGCGGGCGATTTGCCGAGCGGTGTGTATTTTTACAGGATTGAGACCGAGAAATTTACCGATGTCAAGAAATTTATCCTGATAAAATGATGATTGGTTTACCTTTCGTTAGGAAAAGCGTATGCAGTATTCAGAACTATAACAAATACAGGGACAACTAATGAAACATTCCTTCCAAATAAATATTAGCGTTACTGCTTTTTGTCTGAGTCTGATTTTTACTACAGCCACCGCTCAGCCTTCCGGAGGCCCTTACGGTCCGGTCCGCCAAAGTTACAGGTTGCCGACAGCGACGGGAAAAATATATTACGTCGCAACGGATGGCGATTCAAGCGCGTCAGGCGAATCTCTGAGTAAACCGGCTACGTTGGAAGCAGCCATCGCGCAAGTGCAAACCGGTGACGCTATCGTCATGCGCGGCGGGATATACCGTATCGGCAATCTTGAATTGAATCAGGGAATCACGATCCAGCCGTATGAGGATGAACGGCCCGTACTGAAAGGAACTGAAGTTGCCTCGGACTGGAAGAACCTCGGAAACGGTGTCTGGGTAACAAGATGGGCTCACCTGTTTCCTGCTCAGCCCGCGGACTGGTGGCAGCGCGGAATCGATGGGAGGAAAACTCCGTTGTGGCGTTTCAACAACGACATGGTTTTTATTGACGGCAGATATCTACGATCTGCCGGATGGGTGGGAGCCGTGGATTCAAATTTATACTATATCGATTACTCAGATAGTCTCGTTTACATCGGTACCAACCCGGCGAACCGGCTCATCGAAATCACTGCCCATGATGCTGCGATAGTTAGAGCCACCGGCGAATGCCACGGTAAAGAATCGGACCACAAGGGATATGCCATTCGCGGGATCACATTCACGCAGTATGCGTATCGCGCGCTTGAGGTCGAAGGTACCGAGCCTGAAGGAGTAGCCGACGAGTCGAAGTATGGAAAGGATGTAGTTGGTACAACGTTAGATAATTGCACCATTTCTTACTGCTCGCGCGTCGCAGGCTATTTCCGCGGAGATCATCTGACGATTCGCCACTGCAAAATAAGTGACACAAGGACCGAAGGTATCTACGTAATAGCTTCAAATGACATTCTGCTGGAAGGAAATATTTTTACTCGCAATAACATCGACAGCATAAGCGGATATTTCCCCGCAGCGGTAAAGATATTCAACCAGTGCCATCATGCGGAGTGTCGCGATAATCTGATAATTGATCTGCCTAACTCGAACGGCGTGTGGTACGATGTCGGTGAAGTTGATGGCGTATTCGTCGATAATTGGGTCGAAGGAGTCGGCGCGGTTATCAAGACAACTCCAACTGATCAGCTCTGGCCGAGCAACAACGGGTTCTTCTTTGAAATCTCAAAGGGTGTCGTGGTGGCCGGAAATGTGTTCGTGAATTGCGACCATGGCATGATGATTCTCAACAGCTCGGACGCTAAAATTTACCAGAACACTTTTGTGAACAGCATGGCGTGCATCGGACGGAATGGGCGTACTCCGGCGGGGGATCGCTTCGGCTGGCATTCCAGCACGGGGCCAGCAGTTGATGAGCGGGAAGGCCACATATTCGAGAACAATCTTCTCACAGGTGATGCTGACTTTAGCAGGCCGCTTCTCTTTGTCTGGCAGCCGGCCTCGCTTTGCGGTCAACTCACAAAACCTCAGCTAAGCGAGATGGATCACGACGCTTACGTGCGTGCAGCCGAGAAAATATCTTATCCGTTGATTCTTTGGAGCCCTGCAGAAAACGAAAAATGCCAATTAGGATTCGATTCGTTGGATGGTTTGCGAAGACTCTATCCTGAGTTCGAGGCGAACAGCCGCTTTTACACTAACTATGATGGACCTTTGTTCAAAAGTGCTCAACTAGGCAATTACGAATTGCTAACCAGCTTTCCAGGAGCGAAATTAGGAACGAGGCTGCCGGATGAAATCAGAGTTCTCCTTGAGAATTCCAGGAATGAACAGCGATATGTTGGAGCGTTCCCTCCAGTCCAATGAAAATCTCGAGTACCATTAAATTAGGTTAACTCTACCCATGCAGAAGCTGAGACTATCCTTGTTGATCATTTCGTTACTGTTGTTCGGACATTCTATTAAGGTCCTATCACAGAACTCTAGCAGTATCTTTGATTTGCCTCATCTGGCGAGGCATGGTACAGCGACTCAACTTATTGTTGACGGCAAGCCTTTCCTTATGCTCGCAGGTGAGTTGGGAAATTCCAGTGCGTCGAGTTTGGATTACATGGAGCCGAATTGGATTAAACTGAAAAAGATGCACCTGAACACCGTGCTTGTTCCTGTCTACTGGGAGCTCATAGAGCCGACTGAAGGGTCATTCGATTTCACTCTCGTTGATGGCGCCGTCTATGCTGCGAGAGAAAACAATCTGAGGATCGTCTTCTTGTGGTTTGGAACATGGAAGAATAGCATGTCGTGCTACGCGCCGTACTGGATCAAATCTGGCGAAAATAGATTTCCCCGGGCTCGAACTAAAGACCGGAAAGTGGAAGAAATACTTACCCCGTTCAGCGACGAGAACATGAATACTGACGCGCGCGCGTTTGCGGCGCTGATGAAACACATCTGCGCTATGGACACGAAGAAGCACACTGTCATCATGGTACAAGTCGAGAATGAAATTGGAATGATTCCAGACGCACGTGATTATTGTGATTTGGCAAATGGGGCATTCTCAAAGGGAGTGCCGTCAGAATTGATGACGTACCTCTTGAAGGACAGGGACTCATCGAGCCTGGAGCTTCGTAAGCTGTGGCAGGATGCTGGTTTCAAAACTTCCGGTACCTGGGAGGAAGTGTTCGGGAGTAGCTTGCAGACGGATGAACTGTTTATGGCCTGGTACTTTGCGAAGTACACGAACTATGTTGCCGAAGCGGGAAAAAAGGAATATCCACTTCCCATGTACGTGAACGCAGCGTTGATCCGGCCCGGCTACAAACCGGGCCAGTATCCGAGTGCCGGTCCATTACCACACCTTTTCGATATTTGGAAACTCGCTGCGCCAGAAATAGATTTCCTGTCGCCGGATATTTATTTCAAGAATTTTGCGGAATGGACCGAGAAGTATGCCCGGCCGGACAATCCGATGTTCATACCGGAGGCGGCCAACTTTCAAAGTATCGCGAATGCCTATTACGCCTTTGCCCAGGAGAATGCGATGGGGTACAGCCCATTCTCGATTGAATCGCTTGATCCCGATAACAGCCAGGTTACAAAGGGGTATGACGTTCTTCGCCAACTGGAACCTTTGATTCTTGAGAATCAGGGAACGGACAAGATTGCCAGCGTGCTGATCGACAGTGTGAACCAGAAAGCACAAGTTAAAATTGGAGATTATTTGATTAACGTCAGGCATGAGTATAGCTGGCCTTATGCCGTCCGCTCAGGTGTCGACACTCCGAGGGTCGGCGGAATGATTATCATGCTTTCGCCTGATGAGTTCCTGATCGCAGGGAGCGGTATCGTAGTGACATTTCAGTCCGCTACAGATGACAGCACCGCCGGAATTGCAGGTATGGAAGAAGGTAAGTTTGTCGATGGGAAATGGATTGCCGGCAGAAGAATGAACGGCGATCAGGACAACCAGGGGCGGCAGATGCACCTGCCGGGCGGAACTTTCGGCATTCAGAAAGTAAAACTTTATAAGTATAAATAAAATCAGATCCGACGTTGGAAATTCATAATTTAAAAATTTCAGGAGGGGCTTGTTGTGGTTGAGAATAAATCGACGGCAATCTTATTACTCTCGTGCAAAGATCGGACGGGATTGATCTCCAGGATTTCTCACTTCGTGTTCGAACGCGGTGGAAATATTCTCGACCTGGATGAGCATGTAGACGTAGATGACAAACAGTTCTTTATCAGGATAGCATGGGATATGAAAAATTTTACAGTCCCGGAGTCCGAAGTGGCGGATGCGTTTACGCCTCTGGCGAAAGAATTCGGCGCGACATATAAGATCAATTTCACCGGCAAGAATCTGAGAGTAGCGGTCTTCGTATCGAAGCTTGAACATTGCCTTCAGGAGATTTTATGGCGCCAGAGGCTCGGTGAGTTTAATATTGAAATCCCGCTGATCGTATCGAATCATGAAGATCTTCGGCACCTCGCCGAGCAGTACAGCATCCCGTTTTTCGTTTTTCCCGTGACAAAAGAAAATAAACCTGAGCAGGAAAGGAAAGAATTGGCATTGCTGGAGGAACAGCGGATCAATACAATTGTGCTGGCGCGCTACATGCAGGTTTTGTCTCCGCAGATTGTCTGCAAATTTCAGAATGAGATCATCAACATTCATCATTCATTCCTTCCTGCGTTTGCAGGGAGCGATCCATACAGGCAGGCCTATGAGCGGGGCGTAAAAATAATCGGCGCGACGAGCCACTATGTTACTGAAGAACTCGACGAGGGCCCGATCATCGAGCAGGACATCATCCGGATATCTCATAAAGACACAGTGAGCGATCTCGTGCGCAAAGGAAGAGATCTCGAGCGCCTGATACTCGCTCGCGCTATGTATTTCCACGCCCAGCACCGCATACTGGTTCATGGCAAACGAACTATTGTCTTCGAATAAGGAGAGAGCATAAAATGACTGATCAGCAATGGGATACACTTCTTAGAATAGTCAAGGGGGAGAGAGTCAGGCCGCTTCCGGCCGGTTTCATCATTGACAGTCCGTGGCTTCCAAACTGGTACGGAGTGAAGATATTGGATTATTTTTCAAACGACGAGGTTTGGCTGAATGCGAACCTGAAAGCCATGAATGATTTTCCCGACGTTATGTTCCTGCCCGGATTTTGGTCGGAATTTGGAATGTGCACTGAGCCGTCTGCATTTGGCGTGCGTTGCACCTTCCCGCCGAACGAATTCCCGTTTGCGCACAAGGTCATTCAGTCGTCGGATGATATCGATTCGCTGCCTCAGCCGAATCCGAAGACGGATGGGCTTTTGCCTTTTGTCTTGAATAGGTTGAAGCTTGCCCAGCCAAAAATCGAGGCGGCCGGTCATAAGATTCGGTTTGCCGTCGCTCGCGGTCCATTGAACATCGCCAGCTATTTGATGGGCTCGACGGAATTCTTGACGACCATGATGATGGAACCGGAGAAGGCAGAATTGCTTATGAAGAAGATCACTATCTATTTGAAAGATTGGCTTCATCTCCAAATGGAGACCTTCCCTTCAATCGATGGCATCCTCATGCTCGATGATATCATCGGATTCATGGGGGCAGATCAATTTGAAGCTTTCGGCATGTCGTATTTCAAAGAGTTGTACAATCAAAATGTTTCCGTGAAGTTCCTTCACAACGACGCACCGAGCAGGGAATCGGCGAAATTCCTTCCGGAAATTGGAGTGAACTTATTCAACATGGGATTCGATGTCACTCTGAACGAGTTAAAGCAGTTAACCCAGAACAAGGTGGCGTTGCTTGGAAATATTCCTCCACGCGATGTTCTTGCGAGCGGAACACCGGAACAGGTGACAGAGACGATCGTTGACTTGATGAATTCGCTCAAAGACAATTCAAGGGTGATATTATCTTGCGGAGGAGGAATGCCTCCAGCGGTCAGCACGGAAAATATAGAAGCGTTTGTCCGGGCAGTTAAAGACAATTCGCTCGTCTGAAGATTTGATGTGAACTAAATGTCTCAGGAGTCTGTTGTTGAGACATTGAATGTGAGAAGAAAAGTTCATGCTGCTATTTCAATCTAAGGTCCTGTAAGTTCATGAATATTCGTTGTAATGAGGGGTTAGGAAATTGAGGGATGATGAGTAAGGAGAGATCACGATGAAAAGAAGAGACTTTATCAGATACACTGCTCTTTCTGCAGGAGCGGTCACATTTTCGCCTTACACGAAGCTCTTCCCGCCTGATGATAAGAAGAAATATGCGAGCGATGTGGTGACGTTAGGCAAGACCGGGATCAAAGCGTCCCGGCTTGCGATGGGGACAGGGACTCATGGCTATAATCATCAATCTGATCAATCGAGAAGTGACTTACCGGGTTTACTCCGCGCCGCCTTCGACCATGGTATCAACTTTTGGGATTCAGCGGATCAATACGGCACGCACCCCGATCTGAAAGAAGCTCTCAAAAGTGTGCCGCGCGAGAAAGTTGTTATCCTGACAAAGACGGAGGCGACGACAGCTGATGAGATGAAGTCCGATCTCGACCGTTTTCGCGAAGAGATCGGCACCGACTATATTGACGTCGTCCTCCTGCACATGATGACGAGCGCCGATTGGCCAACCGAGAAACAAGGCACCATGGAAGTGCTGGAACGAGCGCGGCAGGAGGGAACGATTCGTGCCCACGGCGTCTCATGTCATACGTTTGAAGCGCTCGAGGCAGCATCGAACTCGGATTGGGTGCAGGTTGATTTCGCGAGGATCAATCCGGCAGGTATCATCATGGATGCGGAAGTGAATGCAGTTGTGAAGGTACTGAAAAAAATGCATGACGATGGCAAGGGTGTGGTGGGAATGAAAATCTTTGGGGCGGGACGGCTTGTCGATAGAAGAGACGAATGCCTGCGATATGTCTTGAGTCTCGATTTTGTCGATGCATTTACAATCGGCCAGCGCAGCCAGGATGAGATGCTCGATTTGGTGAAACGCATACCGGCGGTGAGCACTTCAGACTGATCTGAAATTTCTTACCTCATTTTTTTCTGCACACGAATTCTCCTTTTCCTATGGGAACCAGTAAACAGTCGAGCCCCGGATCCTTTTCCGCCTTATCTATCATCGGTCTAATCATTTCATAATGACTGATCGCGTTGTCCGCCACTATAAAACCGTTCTTAATCAACTTCGGTAACACAAGATCAAAGCATCTTTCATAGATCTCTTTCTCCGCATCCAAAAAACAGAATGCGATGTCGTCAATTTTTTTCTCTTCGTTCAAAAAGTCCCCCTCGATTAATTCCACATAGTTTTCTATGCCTGCCGTTTTAATAGTTTCCCTTGCCAGTCTCGCCTTCTCAGGTAATATCTCGAAAGTTTTTATTTTCGTGTTTCTTTCTTTTGCAGCTAGCGACAGCCACATTGTCGAGTAACCGGCGCTCGTGCCTATCTCTATGAACTCGCCCGTCGGACAATTAGCCGCCATCAATGATATGAATCTGCCGGTTTCAGGAGGGATTTGACGCAGCCTTTGATTTTTGGGCGTACCATCATGTCTGTCTTTCCTGTCAATCTCCTCCAAATAGTTCATCCGTTTTAACATCGCGTCGGAAATATCATGGAACATTTTTTCTCCTTCAGCTAGGCATTCCTGGAATGTGAGATGAGACTCCGCAGATTAGGCCCGCTATTGTAACCCAAGCGAGCGTCTGATTCCAAGTTCCAGTCCGCGCAGTTCGGAAAGTCCCCGCATCCGGCCGAACAGTGAGTATCCTGGGTAGATCCCTTTCCTGTTCATGTCGGGAATCATGAGATGGCCGTGGTCGGGCCGCATCGGCAGACTCTTCAATCCTTTCTCCGCGCGCCGCTCCTGTTCGAGTACGAGCGGTTTCATCACGCGGTACATATCCACGTCGCCGTCGAGGTGATTGTCTTCGATAAAGCCTCCCGTCCCGTCCCGCTTCACATTCCGAAGGTGGATAAAATTTATACGAGATGCGAACGCTTCGGCCATTTCCACGATGTTGTTTCCCGTAGAAGCCGCTAGCGAACCCGGGCAATAAGTAATTCCGTTCGACTGCGAATCCGAGACGCTTAGTATCTGCTCGAAATCTTGCTTGCTGCTGACTACTCTCGGCAGGCCGAAGAACTGAAATGGCGGATCATCGGGGTGAATGCCCAAGAGCACATCCGATTCTTCGGCGGAGGCGATTATTTCCTTGATGAAAAAATACAAATTTTCCCGGAGTTCGCCCGCGTCGATCTTTTCATATTTTGCCAACTCCGACCTGAATCCATCCAGCGTGTAAGCATCAAGGGAACCCGGAAAGCCGAGAAGAATTGTCCGGTGCAGAGTATCCCGTTGCTCGCTTGTCATGGCGCGAAAATATTTTTCGGCTTCTTTTATTTCCTGGTTGCGATAATCTTTTTCGGAATCTTTTCTTTTCAACATGAAGATATCGAACGCGGCAAGAACCCGTCTCTCAAATTTCGTGGTTATCGATCCGTCTTTGAAAACGACCCGCAGATCTGTGCGCAGCCAATCGAGCACCGGCATGAAATTGTAGCACACGACGCCGATTCCGCATTGACCGAGATTTCTTATCGTCTCTTTGTAATTGTCGATATACTTGCGATAATTACCTATTCGTTTCTTGATATCCTCATGTACCGGGATACTTTCGGTGACGGACCACCTTAGTCCCGCCTTCTCGATCAGATTTTTTCGCTCGAGGATTTTTTCGATACTCCATGTTTCTCCAGTCGGGATTTGATGGAGCGAAGTAACGATGCCGGTCGCGCCGGTTTGCCTTACTTCCTCAAGCGAGATCGGATCGTTCGGACCGAACCATCTCCACGTTTGTTCGAATGGCATTTATTTATTTTCCCCAACAGGCCTAGCGCAATCCCGGCCTGCTTCATTCAGTCGTTCAATACCCTCGTTGATTCTCTGATGACAAATTCCGTCTCGAAGACAACTTTTTCGACAGGGAGCAATTTCGGAGATTCGATATTTCGAATAAGTATTTCGGCTGCCCTTCGTCCTATCTCATGTTGAGGCGCCCTTATCGTCGTCAATGGTACCGGATAGATTTTCGCATAGTAGATATCGTCGTTACCGACGATCGATATATCGCCCGGCACCGAGATATTCAACTGTTTCAGCGCCATCATGACGGCGAGCGCCTGATGGTCGTTAAAGCAGACAATCGCCGTAGGATATTGGTCTTTCGTTTTCTTCTTAAAATATTCTACCGTCTTCGGGAACACTTCATCGTAATGAGAACCGATGGGTACGATCATATCCCTGTTGAACACCGAGGTACTCTCGCTGAAAGCGTCGCGGAATCCTTCAATGCGCTCCTGTGTGTGAGACGACTGATGGGGGCCGGCAAAGTGCACGATTTTTTTATGGCCGCTTTCTATCAGATACTTCACAGCTTTCTTGATGGCCCTCAAGTTGTCAATCGCCACGACATTTGCCTGAATCCCTTTGACTTCTTCCAGCAGAACGAACGGATAATTTATCATTTTCAATTTGAAGAGATGTTCAATCTCCGCCGTCCCCTCGACAACCGGAGCTATTATAGTCCCTTTGATGTCCTTCGTCGAGAAAAGATGGGACAGCTTCTTCTCGTTCTCATGATTATCATCCGAGCTTGTCACGATCACGGAGTATCCCTTGGTACTTGCGTAGTCCTTCACGCCGGTTGCTATGGAAGTATAAAAAGGATAGTTTAAGTCTTTTATGATTATCGCGATGGATTTGTCCTGAGTTCCGTTCTTCAGATTTCTTGCGACTCCCCTTGGCCGGAAGTTCAGTTCTTTCATTACTTCGAGTATGTGGTCCCTCGTTCCGGGTCTCACAGAGTTTTTCGCATTGATGACGGCGGAGACTGTTCCTTTCGAGACCCCTGCTCTCTTCGCAACATCGTCTATCGTTATTCTTTTCAGCAAAATTCCTGCCCTTTTGGATTTATTAAATTGAAACGGTTTTGTGAATTCCTACACAGTTCAAATTACCTCACAATTGTTTGAAAATCAACTAACTACGTGACTGTGTCAATTGAAAGTATTATCAAGAGGTAGTATAATTCACACGAAATGAATGGCTTGCGCGTCGGTTAATGTGCAATGATTGTGACACCGAAAAAAACAATTCGCCGAATTTTCTGATTAAGTGAAAAGGGAGACTGTAATGTCCAAGATATTTTTTCTTTTATTTTATTTCCTTTCGTCAGCTTTGTCCGCTCAAACATCGAACGTTTCTCTTCAGACAATTTCAAATTATGACAAATGGGGATGGGGTGCGATCGTTATTCAAAACGGTGTCATAACTCTTGCTACAGTGCCTGCCATTGGAGCCCGCGTCATGCAGTACGACTTGGACACTCTGCAGTCAATAATGGTAAATCCAAGTTTGTTGGGAAAAACTTACACACCTTCGACCAGTATTCCGTGGCCGAATTTCGGCGGATACAAAACATGGCCGTCACCTCAGAGTAACTGGAACTCTGGACAGTGGCCTCCACCGCCGACGCTGGACTACGGTGCATATACTGTCACCGACACCATTCGGGCAAGCGACTCCGTAACAGTGGGAGTAGCCAGCCAAACTGAACAGTGGTACGCACCGGGGATCCAGTTCACGCGTAAGGCGACGATCTATAACGGAACCAGTCGCGTAAAGATGGAACAAACAATAATCAACCAGGGAACAACAGACGTGACCTGGGGCGTCTGGAGTATCATTCAATCGGTCGTGAATCATACAGGGAAAAGTGATAACCAGAACTTCTGGGCATATTTTCCTATCAATCCCACCAGCATTTTTGGGAGTGGCGGCGTCGGAATGCCTCAAGGTCAAAGCAGAGCATGGAAAGGTGAAGTAGCACCCGGCATCTACGGCGTTCAGTTCTATCCGGACAACAACAAGATCTTTGCTGATCCTGACAAAGGTTGGATTGCGTACACAAGTCTTTCTGACACTGTCGTGTTTGCAAGGACATTCCCAATTTATGATTCGCTTCAATACCCTGATGGTGGTGCGAGAGTTTCGGTGTATGTAAGTTCTCCAAGCTCAAGCAGCGCGCCTGCATATATGGAAGTGGAAGTGAAAGGTCCGCTGGTGAGCCTCGCTGCCGGCGGTGGAGAATACACCTTCACGGAAAATTGGTGGGCTGCTAAGGTTCGCGCGCCTGTTCTCGATGTGGATTCCGCGGGCGCTGTCGGTGAACGTATGTCATACGGCGCAACGACTCATGTGATATCCGCCGCCTACGGCGTATTTTATAATGGTACAGCCAAATTGTCATTTGTCGACAGGCAGGGAAATATTATAGCCGAAGGACAGGAACATCCGGTCTCTCCGCTTAATGAATTTCGACTCGGGGAAACAGTCGCTATACCCGATAGCGCAAGTGCGGTGGAAGTCTTGATTCGCGACGGCAGCGGAACATTGATGGGCATATTGGAGAAGGAGGATATTTCTCAACTTCTATCAGTAGTGAATCCAAAGACGCAGGCCGGCGCTTCGAATTATCGTCTCGCTCGAAATTATCCCAACCCGTTCAATGGAGGCACGGTGGTTACATTCTTCTGCCCGGTGGTCACGCGTGGCTCGCTCAAGATTTACGATATACTGGGAAGAGAAGTGGCGCAGCTCGCATCAGGAAGATTTGAAGCGGGTGAGCATCGTTACAACTGGAATCCTGAGAATCTTGCCAGCGGTGTTTACATAGCAACCTTTGAAGCTAACGGCCTTCGGCTGACTCAAAAAATGTTATACCTCCGGTGAGGGTATTGGTATTAGTGACCGCGGGAAAACTATATTAAGCAAGCGGATCGATTCTTGAAGATGATGATATGCACGAAATACTGGAACAATTGACAACCTGCATCGAGCTTGGAAAAATCAATAAGGCTTCACCATACCCGCCTGCTTTGAAAGGACAAGATGGAGCCGATGAGCTTTGCAAGATGGCACTGGATCAGGGGATAGCCCCGGACGATGTTTTGAACAAGGCGTTGATACCGGGAATGTCGAGAATCGGTCAAAAATTTTCACAAGGTAAGGCGTTCGTTCCGGAGATGTTGATCGCCGCGAAGGCGATGACGGCGGCAATGAAACACCTGAAGCCATTTTTTACGTCGGGCGAAATAAAGAGGAAAGGCACATTCGTTGTCGGAACCGTCATGGGTGACCTCCACGATATAGGTAAAAATATTTTGTCGATGACTATTGAAGGCGCAGGATGGGAAGTGGTAGATTTGGGCGTCGATGTGAAGGCAGAGAAATTCTTAGAGGCAATTGACAAACACCCGGATTGCGTTGTCGGTTTGTCTGCACTGCTTACAACTACGATGGCAAATATGGAGTCGATCGTGAAGACAATCAGAGACAAATACCCCAACAAGGTAATCCTCGTAGGCGGGGCGCCGTTATCGATGGACTTCTGCAAAAAGATCGGAGCGAATTTTTATTCTCCTGACCCTCATGGAGCTGTCGAGTTTCTGAACAAACTTGCAGCATGAGCATATGAACGTATCCGAGTGGATAGTCTCCTTAGGTAATTCTCCGAACAGACTTGCGGTCCCGATCATGACGCATCCGGGTATTGAATCTACAGGCAAGACCATTGTCGAAGCGGTCAGTGACGGCGAGACACAATTCCGGGCAATCAAAGCAGTTCAGGAAAAATATTCGCCTGATGCTGCAACGATGATCATGGATCTGACGGTTGAAGCTGAGGCTTTTGGCAGCAGGATAAATTTGTCCGACAAAGAAATACCTTCACTCACCGACAGACTTGTGGGTGATCAGGAATCTGTGGAAAGGTTGAGGGTTCCTTCACTTGAATCCGCACGCGTTCCACAGTATCTCAGGGCTGCTCAGCTTGCGGTTAAGGAAATAAAAGATAAGCCGGTGTTTGCGGGATGCATCGGACCTTTCTCGCTTGCCGGAAGATTGTTCGGCATGTCCGAAATTATGACCTCGCTTTTCATCGAGCCTGATGTAATTAAACTTCTCCTGGACAAGTGTTCTTCATTTTTGCGTTCGTACATCGGAGCGATGAAAAATCTCGGCACTGATGGAATTCTAATGGCTGAGCCGGCTGCAGGACTTTTATCGGCGGAAATGTGCGATGAGTTTTCCTCGGATTACATAAAAGGAATCGTAGATGATGTTCAGGACGGGGATTTTCTTTTTATACTCCACAACTGCGGGAACACGGGTCACGTAACGCAATCCATGATATACACGGGCTCCGGCGGGCTGCATTTTGGAAACAGGGTCAGTATGGTCGAGGTACTGAATGAAGTACCCAAAAACAGACTTGTGTTCGGCAATCTCGATCCTGTTAGCGTTTTCAAGTCAGGCTCGCCAAAACATGTTTTCGATGAGACGACTAAACTCTTGCGCCAGACTACCGATCATAGAAATTTCATAATATCTTCCGGCTGTGATACCCCGCCCGGCTCTCCTCCGGAAAATGTGGAAGCTTTCTTTCACGCCGTCAGAATATTCAATGCTGGAGACTGATGCTGTTGGCAAAGACTTTTGCGAGTGCCGAGACTTTTTCTTTTGATCATGACGAGATAAGGATTTCGCGAAATGCCTTTGCATGTGCATTGGGCTACGATCCGGATTCAATGCCCGCTCCGCTAATCGAATCGATCGATGATATTCTCGAAAATGGTAACACATTATGTAACATTGAAGGTGGATACAAAATAATCGGCCCGGTTCAGTTTGATCGTGTTAGCCATTCCCTTATGCTAAGTTCTTATAGCTTCAATGTAAAGAAAGTGGTTTTCCAGCAGTTGAAGAAAGCCGAGAACATCGCCCTTTTTGCATGCACTGCGGGAAACGAAATAATCGAAAAGTCGAGAGATTTGATGAAGGGGGGAGAGCTCCTGAAAGGTTATGTCTACGACGTGTTCGGGTCCTTGGTAGTTGAAGAGGCGATGGATCACATACAGAACGCGCTTAGAAACAAAATGCTGGAAGAAAAGCTGAAGATTACAAATCGCTACAGCCCGGGATATTGCGGATGGGATGTGTCGGAGCAGAAAAAGCTGTTCAGTATGCTGCCTAAAAAATTCTGCGGTATTGAGCTAACCGATTCATGTCTCATGCGGCCGATCAAGTCGGTCAGCGGAATCATCGGCATCGGGAAATCCGTCAAGTTCAATGAGTACACGTGCAATTTGTGCGATGAAGCAGACTGTCTTTATAGAAATCTGAGACACAAGACAGCGTTATCAAGTTAAAGGACTGAAAAATGAAGAGAATCAAAGAGAGAGTTCTATTCGGCGAGATTCTACTGTCGGATGGTGCATGGGGTACCATGCTACACTCGAAAGGTTTAAAAATAGGAGATTGTCCTGAAAGATGGAATCTCGAAAGACGCGCCGACGTGCTGGACGTGGCAAAAAGTTACGTCGATGCGGGTTCAGACATGATTGAGACGAATAGCTTCGGCGGAAGCAAATTCAAGTTGGACTATTACGGATTGGGAGATAGAGTCGTTGATGTAAACAGAATTGCCGCCGAGATATCCAGGGAAGCCGCCGGAGACATAGTTTATGTCCTCGGATCCGTCGGGCCGACGGGAAAGATGCTGCTGACAGGCGATGTGACCAAGGAAGAGTTATATGAATGCTTTGGGGAGCAGGCAAAGGCACTCGAGGCTGGCGGGGCGGATGCTATTGTTGTAGAAACGATGTTCGATTTAGATGAAGCGAAGTGTGCGATAAAGGCGGCGAAGGAAAACACAAAGTGCGAAGTCATTTGTACCATGACGTTCGATTCCAGCGGAACGGGATTCCACACCATGATGGGGACAACTCCCGAAGTCGCTGCACGATCATTGATGGAAGCCGGCGCAGACATCATCGGATCAAACTGCGGCAACGGTGTTGAGAATATGGTTAGCATTGTGAGACAAATGCGCTCCGTCGATGGGAAGATCCCAATCTTAGTCCAGGCAAACGCCGGCCTGCCGATGGTAGTTGAAGGTAAAACAATATTTCCCGAAACGCCTGAAGCGATGGCAAGGTGGATCAATCCATTGATAGACGGAGGCGCCAACATAATCGGTGGATGCTGTGGAACTACCCCGGAGCACATCAGGAAAATTGCCGAAGTCGTCAGAGCAAGTTGAAAATAATATCAATATTATGAAAGGGTATGCTTGATGAGCTCGACTCAATTCTTTCCTTCTGAAGAAATGATCTTGAAAGAACGGCTGAAGAACTGCAGAGAGTTATGCGATGACCCGCAGCTGATCGGAGATCCGGGTTTCAAAAATCCAATAGCCGAATCGCGTATCGGTCGATATGTAACAGGTAAAAGAATTTGTGCGACCGGAGATATCGATATCATTAAGGCTTATTTAGATGTGAATCGGAACCTGCCGAGTTTTCCTGCAGCGGGCCCGCGGGAGCACCTGTTCTTTGACCCCGCCGAAGTGAGAGTTGGAATCGTGACTGCCGGCGGAATCGCACCGGGACTTAACACCGTGATTCATTCGATTGTGAATATGCACTCGACCGTTTACGGAACGCGGGAGAAGGCGGTCGGTTTCCTCGGCGGATTCCGCGGTATTGAACAGCAGCATACCGTTGAGTTGGAGCCGATGAAGACAATCGAATGGCTTCAAAAAGGGGGAACGGGGATCTACACGGGCCGCGACAAAGCAGATGTGAAAGCAATCGTGACGAGTATCGTGCAATTGGATATCAATATCCTTTATGTAATCGGCGGAGATGGATCGTTGAGCATGGCCCATGCAATCGCGAAAGAAATCGAGGCGAGGAGGCTTAAGATTGTGGTGGCAGGGATCCCTAAGACGATGGACAATGACGTGATGTGGATTTCCCACTCATTCGGATTCGATACGGCGGTCGAAGAGGCGGCTCGCATCGTAAACGCGATCCATGATGAGGCAAAGTCTACGAGAAGAATTTGTCTCCTGCCGCTTTTCGGAAGGGAAGCAGGCTTCGTCGCAGCCCATGCAGCGCTCGCATGCGGGCATGTCGACGCAATCCTTGTTCCCGAAGTGGAATTCAAACTCGAGCCGCTTCTCGAATATGTGGATAAACTTGTCAAGCGGAAGGGGCACGCGCTTATTGTTTTGGCAGAGGGTGCGTGCCCGTGGGGTTATGCCGAGAAGGACATTGAGAGAGAACTAAGAGGACGTGGACTCGATCCGGCGGATAGAACTAACCCGCATGTCAGCGATGCGCTGCGTTCGTGGCGCCTGAACGTGATCCTCGACAGATTCAGGGAATACTTCGGAAAGTTGTGGGGAGATGAACATCAGGTTTTTGTAGAAGAACCGCGATACCTTATCCGCGCGATTCCTGCGAACTCGGTCGACCAGATTTACTGCCAGCGGCTTGCTGACCTTGCCGTCCACAATGCGCTTGCCGGTTATACCGATTTCATGATAAGCCAGTGGCTCGATGAGTATGTGTTGGTTCCGTTGAAGCTGGTCGCAGAAGAGAAGGGTCCGGACGGGAGGCGGCTCACAAAAAAAATTCATCCGGGGAGTGTCTTCTGGGCAACAGTCATAAACAGCACAGACCAGCCGTCGTTCGCGTGACAGCACTCTTCACGTTTGAAGATAAGAGAGCCCTGCATGTTCAATGACGCAAGAAGCAAGAAAATAGTCGTTACCGCTCACTGTTTGTTGAATCAGAATTCAATATCAGATGGCACCGCAGACATGCCGAGCCAGTTCGACACCATCGTAAACCTGCTCATCACTAACAAAGTCGGAATAATTCAATTGCCATGTCCAGAATTCCTATGTTTGGGATTGGCACGAAGAGATGAAGGTGGCGCAAATAGAGAGCTGCTGGCCGAAAATACCAGGATAAGAGCTTTAATGCGCGAAGAAAGGAATAAAGAGATATTAATAAAAAAGGCACAAGAAATAGCAGAACAATTACGGGACTACCAAAAGTATCATTTCAAAATTCTTGGTCTGATCGGAATAAATAGATCTCCTAGCTGTGGAGTAGATACGACTACCTTGGATGGGCGAGAGATGGAGGGACACGGAGTTTTCATGGAAATACTCGAAGGGGAATTATCGCGGAAGAAAATCCGATTGAACATGGTAGGGGTAAAAACGAATCGGGAAGAAGAGTCCATAGAAAAAGTGAGAAATCTGCTTGAAGAATGAAGGAGAGATTGCTCCTGATTTTTTACAAAAATTCAGTCCCACGTTTCAAACCAGAATTCGTGGGTGTTGCCTAATCCTATATTGGCATTTTAGGATTAAAGATTATTCTCAACAAAGTTTTTCAGTCGTCAAATTTGAACTAAAAGAATGATATTCATAACGGGGACAGCAATAGCTTTTTTCCTGGAGCTCCTGCTTCTGAGTAAGAGAGGCAAAGCTAAATCGGATATCATTCTTGCTCTCTGGATTTTTTTTATAGGGCTGCATCTGTTTTTGTTTTACTTGCAATATGCCGGTCTTTACAGCAAATTCCCCATGACTATCGGGCTGTTGTTTCCGCTTCCTTTAGTACATGGTCCTTTCCTGTACTTGTACGTCTCAACGCTAACCGGCCAACAGCCCAGGAGGAAAATTCTCCTGCTCATCCATTTTATTCCTCCTCTGTTCATGTACCTGTACTTGCTTCCCTTTTTCTTTTTGCCGGCCAGTGAAAAGATTGCGGTCGTGAGATCAGGCGGAGGCGGACACGAGGTATTCAGTGCCATAAATCTGGCTTTGATTATCGTTTCCGGCATTACTTATGTCACATGGTCTCAGATTATCCTGTACAGGCATAGGAAAAACATTGAAGAACAATTTTCGAATATTGAAAAGATTAACCTGAACTGGTTGCGATACCTTGTCGGAGGTATGGCTATTATCTGGTTTGTTATCTTATGCGTCAGCCTGATTTTCTCGGAATTTTTGAAAACGAATGGTCTCGATGCCGATGCGCTTATCTACACTACCGTGGTACTGTTCGTCTGCTTCTTGGGTTTCTTTGGATTGAAACAGACCAATGTCTTCATTGCTTCAATAAGCCTGGTGCCGCAAATTCAGGAAGCCCAACCTTTTGTGCATACAGAAAAATATGCTAAGTCGGGATTAAAAGATGCAGATGCCGAACGGTTGCATAAAAATCTAAATGAATATATGAAGGTTGGAAAGCCTTACCTCGACAGTGATTTGTCATCATCAAAGCTGGCAGAACAATTCGACGTTCATCCTAATTATCTCTCTCAGGTTATCAACGAAAGGGAGCGGAAGAATTTTTATGATTTTGTGAATACTTACCGCATCGAGGAATTCAAGCGAACGATATCTGATTCCCAGAAAAAGAACTTAACCATATTAGCGCTGGCCCTGGAATGCGGTTTTAAATCCAAATCTGCTTTCAATAAGTGTTTCAAAAAAATGACAGGGCAAACTCCTTCCGAATATATAAAGCAGATAAAGTAGATTATCTGCGAGTTACTTTACTGCTTTCTTGGAACGCCTCCTGTTTCCTCACCCAAACTACTTATGTCAATACCCTCATAAGCTTCTCCTTGCAAGACGGTGCTTCTATTTGGTGCAGCCTTGCAAGCAAAGTCGATTAGCTCTCCTCGCCTTTGTATTTTTTTAAGCGAAAATTAAAAAGGAGAAATCATGAGAAGATATTATTTCTTTCCTATCGTAATAGTATTAGCACTTGCAATAATGGGAGGTTGCGAACCCTTCGATCCGATGGAACCGGGCAACCTAGTTCCGAAGACCGTCGATGAAGACAGCACTTTGCCTTTCATCGAGGTAAACGGGACGAAACTCCATGTAGAAACCTTCGGCAATCCCTCAGATCCTATTATTATCATCCTTCATGGCGGCCCCGGAAACGATTATCGTTATATGCTCAACTGCAGAAAGTTTACGGATGACGGCTTCTTCGTTGTGTTCTTCGATCAGCGCGGCGCAGGTCTTTCAAGACGCCATAGTTCGGATGTTTTTACCGGGAAAACGTATCTGGAAGATTTGCGTCAGGTCATCGATCATTATCGCCGCTCACCAGATCAAAAGGTCTATCTCATGGGACATTCATGGGGTGCCATGTACGCCACAATGTATATCAATGCTTATCCCGCTGAAATTGCAGGAGCAATATTATCTGAACCAGGAGGTTTTACTTATGACGATATGTATGGATATGTTAGCAGAGTTTCTTCAGGAGTGAATGTTTTTTCAGAGAACACAAATGATGTATTGTGGCAGGATCAGTTTCTTACAGGGAAAGGCCACGAAATGCTCGATTACAAATACATGCTCTCGACTGTCGGCGAGAGCAGCGCAACAGGCGACACGGCTAATGTGCCGATTTGGAGACTTGGAAAAGTATGTTGTCAGGCCATGATGGAAAACAACAAAAGTTTTGACTGGACAACAAACTTACATTCATTCAACATCAAGGTTTTGTTTTTCTACAGCGAGAGAAACAAAGCCTATGGAGACGAATACGCCAGGAAAGTGTCATCGGCCTATCCGAATGTCGAATTGGTGAAAATCAATGGTGTTGGGCATGAGTTGACGTATTTCGCCTTTGATACCTATTACCAGCATTGCCTTACTTATCTGCGGAATTTATAAAAACCACTTAAATAGCATTGAGAGTCTAAAAGTCATGAAAATAATATTGTTCTCATTAATCATTACGACAGCAATCTTTCAGAAATCTTACTCGCAACAATACAACTGGCATGAATTATCGGGCAAAACAAATCACGTCGTTTCGTTGAGCTATGGATTGGACTACGGCATGACAACTTGTCTTGGATACGGTTATAGTTCGTCTGTGGCAGGTCTTCCTTTGGTACTTGCAGTGGATTACAGTTTCCCGTCCGGAAATAAACTATTTGATGATTTCAAAGTGCATACGGGTTTCCATATATGCAGTCCAACGTTCGACAATTTTAGAGCAATCGGCAAATTATGTGCAGACTTCAGGCGTTTGGAGTCCGACTACACGCGCCAATTCAATTTTGGAAGCGATGCAAGTCTCGTTGCAGGCTATTTCCCATCGTCTTTTTTTGTTGCGGCGGAATTCGGATTCGATAAAGCGATCGTTTCATATATCAAACATAAGGAAATGTATTTGGAAATTTATCCAGAGGCGAAAAGCGGCTGGTACATTCCGATGGGCGGGAATTATTATTATGGTTTACAAACAGGTTACTCGTTCGGAAGGCTGAGTTTTATCCTGCGTGTCGGCCAAACCAAAGCCGAGACTAATTTTGATGAGAACTTCTTGCCTTATTACCTAACTCTGGGTGTCAATTTCAGAATAGGTGAAGAGCGATGGAACGCAGGTGAATAGGAAAATTGTCGAAAGTAGAACGGGAATATTTCTCAATCGCTAAACTGCATAGGCCGGGAGCTGTCGTCTCTGCGGTTGCTTTGAGCATTTGGTATAAATTAAAGGACATGAATAATGAGAGCCGCTGCAGGAGAAGGCAGTAGTTATTTGTCCAATGAACTTAGCGCGAACGCGTAAGCTCCAATTGAAATTGCCCTACTGGTTCCGATCTTCGATATCCCCACGCCCGTTCTCATTTCTGCGTCATACTTTATTTTCTTGCTCGTTCCATAAACCTCAATTTCTTTTGCAACGCCTTTCAAAAATTTTTCAAGTTCGGCATCATCTTCCAGGTTATAAGCGTTTTGGACCAGTCTTCGAAATGGTTTCCCTTCCGAACCGACAAAACTGCTGTTCATCTCCTTGACAACATATGGCAGGAAAATCTCTGACGCGCCTGCAAGTCCTCCGCCGATGACTGCGATTCCATCGATCAGAGTGAGCGCGCTCGAAATCGCATCGCCGACGGCCTCTCCCATTTCCTGGAACGATCTGAATCCTGCTTGCTTGTCGCCAATCTTATTCCCAATGCAAATCTCAAAAATATCCTTCGGTTCGGGAGCATCTTCGAATCTGATTCCCGCCTCGCGTGCGTAGACTCTTCTAACTCCGCGGATGCTCGCGTGCTCTTCGATGTTTGCCCTCGGACTCAGCTTGTCTCTCAGCAGCCAGATCTCGGCAGCATTGGAATTATCTCCTATAATGAGCATCCCATCATGGACTATTCCCGCCCCGAAGCCGGTTCCGAGTGTTAATCCCAGCAGGCTCTTATATCTCTTCGGATTTCCTGCTTCAGCTAGAAGACCGTTAATGTAAGGCAAGTAACCTGCATTAGCCTCACCGTAAGCAAACAAGTTACCGTCATTATTGATGAACACCGGAAGTCCGAATTTCTCTTGAAGCATCGGACCCAGGGCAACATCGCCTCTGAAAGCCGGAAGGTTCGGAAGTGCACCGATGATTCCCTTCGGATAGTCTGCCGGGCCGGGAAAAGCGAAGCTTATCGCAACCGGTTTATCCTTGAGCTTACTTTTTATCTGAGAGAATCCATCGACAATATTCGACAGGCATTTATCCAGGTCGTCTGCATCTGATGGCACTGCGATTTCTTCCACGGTTTGGTCGTTTCCTCGGATCGCAGCGAACACGAGGTTTGTCCCACCTGCGTCAAGTGTCATGACGGTCCTTTTGTCGGAGTCAAAATTCATTGATCGCACCTGCCGCCGATTCGTTCTGTCCGTTTGACACCCGACTTCATGTCAAGCGGTCTCGGAAAGTCTGCTGCGGCCAACACTGTGTCCTCTGAGACCATAAAACCCGACGTATGCATACGCGATCAGCGGGACGATGTAAGAAATCTGGAGTCCACCTAGATCGGCGATGTGACCTTGTAGCGGAGGCAGAATTGCGCCGCCGAGAATTGCGGCGACAAGTAACGACGAAACCTGACTCTTATATATACCGGTTCCTTCAAGGGCGAGAGAAAATGTGTTCGACCAACCAATCGAAGTGAACAATCCGACGCCTACTACGCACCACATCGCGATTTTACCTCCTGCCGCGATAGCCGTGAATAATAACAGAACTATAGCTGCCATAAAAATCGTCAGCGTGCGTGCGGCATTCGCTTTTCCGAATTGAAAAAGGAGCCAGCAAGCTGCGAGGAGCGGAAGATAATTCTGTACCATTTGCCACCCGCTGATGAAACCCAAAACAATGAATGCGGCGATCGGAATGCCGGCGAGGAGTACGCGCTTGTTCCTCTGTTTCATTTCGCCGAGCTCAACCGCCCCCATGAATCTGCCGATCAGCATCCCGCCCCAGAACAGAGATACGAACCTGCTTGCTTCTACCGGTGATAAGCCGGCGATGCTTTTCTGTCCGAGAAAGTTGATTATGGAGCTGCCGATTGAAACTTCACCTCCGACGTACATGAAAATCGCGATTACACCGAGGATCACGTGAGGGAACTTTAGTGCTCGCGCACCGCGCTCGATTTTTCCTTCGCCGACGTGTGGTAAATGTACGAAGAAGAAGATAACAGCGAGAATCAGAAATACGATGCAAAATGCGAGATATGGAACTCTGACAGACTCTGCTCCATTAACACCCGCTCTGTTGAAGTATTCGAAGATCAGGTAGCCGCCGATCAAGGGTCCCAAAGTGGTTCCCACGGAGTTGAAGCCTTGAGCGAGGTTCAATCGGCTCGAAGCTGTTCTTTCCGGACCGAGTATAGTGACGTAAGGATTCGCGGCGATCTGCAGCATTGCGAAACCAAGTCCGACAATGAAGAGAGCTATCAGAAACAGCGGGTATGAAATTGCCCCCGCGGCAGGCCAGAACAACGAGCTTCCGACCGCCGAAATCAGCAGGCTGATGACAACTGCATTCTTATACCCGATCTTTGCGATCGGATCTCCGGTCGTCGAGGAAATCAGGAAGTAAAGGAGTGAGCCGATAAAATAAGCGCCGAAAAAGGCGAATTGTACCAGCATCGCCTGGAAATAATTCAGCGTAAAAGCTTCTTTGAACCGTGGTATTAGGATATCGTTCCACGCGGTCATGAAACCCCACATGAAGAAAAGTGTGGTCATGATTGCAAAAGGGCCGCGATATGTCGGTGTCCTGCGAAAGTTTTCGCGCGAGACCGTGTTTTCGCCTTGTGCGTTCGTCATCGGTAGACTCCAATCAGATTAGTTCATAGCATGATCTTACATTGGCTGAGAAGAAATATCTCCTGTCGCGCTATCTCATGCACCAGCGACGACAATTTTCTCGAGCTCCTCCAGCGATTTCCCTTTTGTCTCGGGCATGATCTTCCATACGAAGAAGAAGAATGGAATCATCATGATCGCGAAGAACATAAACACGTTTCCCCCGCCGAAATTTGTGAGTGCCATGGGAAAAACCAGCCCGATGACCGCGTTCATGATCCAATGTGTAAATGAACCAAGCGCCTGGCCCTTCGATCTAACCTTGTTCGGGAATATTTCCGCCAGGAAAACCCAGATGACTGCTCCTTGTGAGAATGCAAAAAATGCTATAAAGCCGATAATAAATGCTACGACTCCGGTGGCACCGAAAAGCGTCTCATCATAATAGTGAAGTGCGGCGCCGCCGAGCGAGAGAAACATTCCTACGGCTCCCACCAGGAGCAAGCTCTTTCGCCCGAATCTGTCGATAAAAAACATGGCTACTATGGTGAACGCCATGTTGGTGACACCGACGGCGACGGCCTGGAGCATCGCAGCGTTTGTGCTTGCGCCCGCCTTCTCAAATATCATGGGGGCATAATACATTATTACGTTTATTCCGGACAACTGGTTGAATATCGCAAGCAGCACGGCGCATGTGATTGCGAATCTATACTTCTTCTGGAAAAGGCTCGTTGTCTTCCGGCCGGATTCGTCTTTTAAAGAGTTGACGATGTCATTTAGTTCGGATGCCGCGTTGAGTGCTCCGACTTTCCGGAGGACTGATCTTGCTTTTTCAACATGATTTTTCTTGACTAGCCATCGTGGACTCTCCGGCACTAAGAAGAGGAGAACGAAAAATATTGCGGCGGGTACCGCCATCACGCCGAACATCCAGCGCCAGTTGTCTGAGCCGGTACTGACAAGTAGATAGTTCGAGAAAAATGCGACGAGAATCCCGAACACTATGTTGAATTGGGCAATCGCAACCAGCCTTCCTCTCAATCGACCGGGGGAAATTTCGGCGATATACATCGGCGCCATTACGGAGGCAGCTCCAATTGCCAGACCTCCGACAAATCTTGAGACAAGGAGCGTCCACCATGCGGTCGACAACGCACAACCGATGGCAGAGACGAAGTACATCGCTCCGCAGATGAAAAGCATGATGCGCCTCCCGAAGGTATCCCCGGGTTTGCCGACTGAAATCGCTCCGACAACTGTGCCCCACAAGGCGACCGACACCGTAATCCCGAGAGTTGCATCGGAGAGGCTAAAATATTGCGATATGAATTTTGTCGTTCCCGAAATTACTGCCGTATCGAAGCCAAACAGGAAGCTCCCCAAAGCCGACACAACTGTGGCAAACAAGAGGTTTCTGTTCATCGCATCACCGGATGATTGAAGGATTTGGAATGAAGTTCCTCATAGTGCCACAATATGAGAACGTTAAACTTTATTTTAAAGAGAGAAAATAGGGAATGAACGAGGCCGTCGGTGAAGCACCGGAGAATTAGCGATTCTCTCGGTTCTCGTAATGCACTTCCGACATCTCGCGGAGCCTTTCGGCAGCCGCTTCGGCAGTAATGTCACGCTGCGGATTCGCGAGCATCTCATAGCCGACCATGAACTTCTTTACGGAAGCCGACCTTAGAAGCGGAGGATAAAAATGCATATGAAGATGCCATTCCGGATGATTCACGGCATCAGTGGGCGATTGATGTATTCCTGAGGAATAAGGAAATGACGTCTCGAATAGATTGTCGTACCGAACGGTAATTTTTTTCAGCGCCGATGCAAAATCTTCATTGTCATCTCCGTTAAACTCAGCTAGACTAGCTTGATGTTTCTTCGGTGCGATTAGAACTTCGAATGGCCACACAGCCCAGAAAGGAACGACAGCAACGAACCGGTCGGTTTCAAAAACGACCCTGTCCTTTTGCTCCAACTCCAATGCAATATAATCACAAATAATACATCGGCCGGTCCGTCTTCGAAATTCCTCAAAGTTTCTCGATTCTTTCGAAGGTTCAACCGGGATTGAGCTCTCGGCCCAAATCTGGCAGTGCGGATGCGGATTGCTGCACCCCATCAGCTCACCTTTGTTTTCAAATATCTGGACATAGTTGACATCATCAAGCTTTCCGAGACTAATATATTCCGACCTCCACACCTCAACAACGCCGGCAATCTGTCGTTCATCCATTTCGGCCAGGGTTAGGTGATGGCGAGGAGAAAAGCAAACGACGCGACAGATTCCGCTTTCACTTTCAGCTTGTATCAACCCGTCGACATTGATCTTTGTCGTCTCGTGACTGAGTGCGCTGAAATCATTGTCAAACACGAAAGTATTTTGATAATCGGGATTTTTCTCTCCGTTTGCCCGTTCATTGCCGGGGCATAGATAACATCCCGGATCGTATGTGGGAAGAACGGTTGCGGATACCCTTTCTACTTTTCCGAGCCATGGCCGCTTGAGTCGTCCGGGAGAAACGAGTATCCATTCTCCGGTCAGGATGTTTCTTCTTCTGTGAGTCTTGGATTGTAGATTCCGATCCATGCTGTCGCTACATGTTGATTAAGCCTTGCCGAAAAAAAATTCAAGGAGACAGTTACAGGCGTTTCGTTCACCTCGAGACAACATCGGCCCCGGAGACAAGTTTACATTCGTAGAACTCTGGCTCTTTTCCCGTTTTCCTCTGATACTCTCTTTTTACACCTACTCTGAAATCCTGTAGAGAATCTTTTTCGATCAAATTGATTGTGCACCCGCCGAACCCGGCACCCATCATTCTTGCTCCGAGTACACCGTCGATCTGGGATGCCGTGTCGACAAGCAAATCAAGCTCATTGCAGCTGACACTATATTTATTCCGAAGGCCGTCATGGGATGCGTAGAGCAGATCACCCAATTTTTCGTACTCTTTCATTTCGAGGGCTTTGCTGGCAGATCTTACCCTGTCATTTTCTTCAAGCACATAACGGCACCTGTCGTAGACGACCGGTTCGAGCTCGTGTCTGCAGTTCTCCAATAGATCGATACTCACATCGCGCAATCTAGAAACCGGATGACCGACGGATGCAATTTTCCTTACGCCGGACTCGCACTGGCGACGACGAAGATTATATTCCGAATTCGCAAGGTCGTGCTTAATGCCGGTGTCACAAAGGACGAGACTTAGATTTTTCATGTCAAATGGGATGTACCTGTAATCCAGTGAACGGCAGTCGAGCTGGAATACCGAGTCCTCTTTCGCGATGAGATTTGCAAATTGATCCATGATGCCGCACATTACGCCGACAAATTGGTGCTCTGATTCCTGTGCCATTGCGGCGAGCTGGACACGTTCGATTCCCAGTTCAAAAATTTCATTTAGCGCAAATGCAAGCCCTGCTTCGATGGCAGCGGAAGACGATAGCCCTGCGCCAATTGGAATATCTCCTCCGAATAAACAATCAAACCCGTGCAGTGCATATCCATTCTTCTGCAATTGATCCACGACGCCGATAAGATAATTTGCCCAGCGCTTTGAGGATTTTTCAGGTGCGTTCACATCAAATTCGCAGCTGTCTTGAATGTCGCTTGCATACAATCTGCATCTCGAGTCTTTCCTTCTTGAGATGACGAAATTTATGGAGCGATTTATTGCCGCGGGAAGGACAAGCCCGTCATTGTAGTCGGTGTGTTCGCCGATGAGATTTATTCTTCCTGGCGAGCGAACGACGATTACTTCGTCCTTCTTTCCGTAAGAGCCGAAGAACTTTTCTCTGACAGCCCGGAAGAGATCGTTGGAAGCACTCAACGTTTCCATCAGAATTCCTTAAAACACTCTTCTTTTGTTGAAGTCACAGCGTCATTCATGTTTAGATTTCCGAATTCCTTTATGACGTAAAAAAACAGCACGGTTTCGCGCGGTTCTCAAAAAGATGTCGAATTTGAACGATTCGACGCTTATGTTAGCGCTAACAAAATTTAATTGCTTTTCGTGTAAATATCAAGTGGCTATCAGTCTTTCTATTGTAATCATTGGGCGGGGTGCATAAATTCAATGAGGGTTGTCTCAGCATTGTCAAGAGAGGCCATCGTTGGAAAAATTGGCGCAACTTGTCTCAAAATCTTATAAGAATATGTCTTATGTTCGATCCTCGCATCATAAGAAGTGATGAATAAGAATAATGCCTCCAAAAATAAGAACGCGAAGCTCATCCAAGCATGTAACAGTTGAGGCGATCGCCTTACGTCTTGGAATATCTGCAATGACGGTTTCAAGGGCGCTCAATGGTCGGCCTAATGTCAGCAAGGAAACCAAAGAGCGAGTCCTGGCCGCTGCAAAGAAATATGGCTACGTCCCCAATCACATAGCACGGAGCCTCGCCACCAAGAAGACAGATACAATCGGCGTCGTTGTACCGGAGATCACTCACTCTTTTTTTCCGGAAGTCATACGCGGAATTGAAGATGCCGCATACGCAGCGGGCTACCATCTTATCCTGGCCCACTCTGCAGAAGACTATAACAGGGAGCTTGATGCGATGAATACCCTGAAGTCAAAGAGAGTGGATGGCATGTTGATTTCCATTGCACAAACGGTCACGGATCATTCTGCATACGGAGAGACCATAGGCCGCGGAATCCCCATCGTGTTCTTCGATCGAGTTGCCCGTGATATCGGCGCGAGCAGCGTAAGTATCGACGATGAAAATTGTTGTACCATGATAACTGAGCATTTGATTGATCATGGTTATAAATCCATTGCTCATCTGAGTGGTCCAACTACAGTATCGATAGGGAAAGAAAGGCTCGCTGGATTCAGGAAGGCATTGAAACACCACGACTTGAGATTTAGACCGGAGCTTGTCGTTCAGTCCGGTTTTCATGAGAACGGCGGATATGCCGCGATGGAGAAAATTCTGCAATTACCGCCGGCTGAAAGGCCGGACGCGGTAGTCGCGGTTAACGATCCGGCGGCATTCGGGGCAATGAAGGCCATGATGGAACACGGACTCAGAATTCCTGAGGACATTGCAATCGTCGGGATGTCGGATGACGTTAGAGCAGAACTTGCTTCAACTCCACTGACTACTATGAGACAGCCGGCATATGAGATTGGAAAGACGGCGGCGGCAACTCTCATATCTGAAATTGAGGGAAAATCAAAACCGGGGAAGAGAATAACTGTCGACACTGAACTGATCGTGAGAAAATCCTGCGGTTGCGGAATTAACTAATACTTTTCGAGATAAGACGACAACAAGAAACCTCACATCCGAAGAAGATGTTCAAGTCGTCATTCAACTATTGCTATAGGCAGGGATAACCCAGATGTCCATGGCCGCCAAGTTGGATTCCGCGGGGAAGCGAGAAATGTTCTTTATGTATTGCCTTCTCAAGGTTGGTCACGGTATCTGAAGTCGCAGTATGTCGTGGTCTCTTGGATAAGAGAAGGAGCAAACTTCATGTTTTGAAGTTTCATTATCAATCGAGGAACGATTTCGGGAACAAATTGTTGGCAATTGGGAATCCACTTTGACATAAACCAAAATTTATTGGAGGAGGAATGAAAATAGGAGTTTTTGGTACCGGAATGGTAGGGAATACTATCGGTACAAAGCTCATCCAACTAGGCCATGAAGTAAAAATGGGATCGCGGACTGCGGATAATCAAAAAGCGGCAGAATGGGTGAAAGCAAACGGATCGAAAGCTTCGCAGGGAACATTTTCCGATGCTGCAGCTTTCGGAGAGATACTCTTCAACTGCACGTCAGGGATGAAATCAATCGATGCGTTGAAACTTGCCGGTGAAAAGAACATGGAAGGCAAAATCTTGGTCGATGTCGCAAACCCGCTCGACTTCTCGAAGGGAATGCCCCCGGCCTTGAGTGTTTGCAACACCGACTCCTTGGGGGAACAGATTCAGCGTACGTTTCCGAAAGTGAAAGTTGTCAAATCGCTCAACACTGTTAATTGTAAGATCATGGTCGAACCCTCGCTTGTGAAGGGTGACCACGATATCTTCGTGGCAGGCAACGACAAAGCTGCAAAGGATAAAATTAGTCAAATGATGAAAGATTGGTTTGGGTGGAAATCTGTTATCGACCTCGGCGACATCACTGCCGCCCGATCTCTTGAAATGTTACTCCCTATCTGGGTGAGGCTGATGGGGATTTTCCAAACGCCGAATTTTAATTTCAGGATCGTGAAATAAATGTCTTGCCCCCGTCAGGCCGAAAGCGGCATTGATGGGGTCTCTCTTGTTGCAACTCTCCGTCATACCGAATAAATTTTCCTAGAGTTTGTTTCCAACCAAAGAGGTGCATATATGACGTATCCGAAACCGACCCGTCGAAGCTGGGCCGAACCGTTCAAGATAAAAGTTGTCGAGCCGCTCGAGACGACGACCCGCCAACATCGTGTAAGAGCAATCAAGGAGGCGGGTTATAATACCTTTCTCCTTCGTTCCGAGGATGTCTATATCGATCTCTTGACCGACAGCGGCACAAATGCGATGAGTGATTACCAATGGGCGGGTATGATGCTTGGAGATGAGGCCTACGCCGGAAGCAAGAATTTTTATTATTTAGAATCTAACATGCGAAAATATTACGGCTACAAATATCTTGTGCCGACTCATCAGGGGCGCGGTGCCGAGCATATAATCTCTCAAATCTTGATAAAACCTGGGGACTATATTCCGGGAAACATGTATTTCACCACGACACGCGAGCATCAGGAGCTTGCGGGCGGGAATTTTGTCGACGTGATAATCGATGAGGCACATGATCCGGAATCAAGTTATCCTTTCAAAGGAAATGTCGATCTTCAAAAGCTCGAAGATTTGATAAATATGGTCGGTGCAAAGAAAATTCCATACGCAAGCATTGCTGCAACAGTGAACATGGCCGGAGGGCAGCCGATCTCAATTGGAAATATTAAAGCAGTTCGCAAACTTACGGCTAAACACGGAATCAAGATCATTCTGGATGCGACACGCGCGGTCGAGAACGCTTACTTCATAAAAATGCGCGAAAAGGGTTTTGAGAAAAGATCGATTGAAGAGATACTGAAAGAACTTTGTTCATACACGGATGGATGCACGATGAGCGGGAAAAAAGATTTGCTCGTCAATATCGGCGGATTTCTGGCCGTGAACGACAAGGATGTCTTCGATGAGGCGCGAAACATGGTCGTAGTGTTTGAGGGACTTCACACCTACGGAGGCTTAGCGGGACGTGACCTGGAAGCCATGGCACGCGGAATGGAGGAGATGGTTGAGGAAGATTACATCCGCTCGCGCATTGGCCAGGTCGAATACCTCGGGCAGAAACTCATGGATTGGGAAATCCCGGTAGTCAAACCTATCGGCGGCCATGCGGTTTTTTTGGACGCGAAGAAGATTTATTCACACATACCTCAGGATCAATTTCCGGCGCAGACTCTTGCAGCGGAGATCTATGTCGATTCCGGCGTGCGAACAATGGAAAGAGGAATAGTGTCTGCAGGACGCGATTCAAAGACCGGAGAGAACCGGCATCCTAAACTCGAGCTCGTTCGAGTGACGATTCCGAGGCGTGTCTACACTCAGGCTCACATGGATGTTACTGCGGAATCGGTCTTGGAAGTCTATGAAAACCGGAAGAAGGTAAAGGGCATGAAGATGGTTTATGAACCGAAGCACCTGAGATTTTTCCAGGCGAAGTTCGCGAGACTTTGAGTACCAGCTCATCATCTTGAACCATTAATTTCTGGCCGATAATCACTCCTGAATAATCTGAACAGGACGTGGCGCCTCAACCGGTGTCCTTCCTTAATGTTGGGATGATCAAATTCTCTCACTCTTTCCATCCCGATCCTTTCCATCACCTTTATTGAACGCCAATTCAAAAGGGACGTGAAAGAATATACTTCAGTGAATTGAAACTCATCGAATCCATAACGAAGGCAAGCCCTTGCTCCTTCCGTCGCGTAACCTTTTCCCCATGCCTCTTTTCTCAAACGCCACCCGATTTCAACGCAAGGTGTGAAGTCAGATCGAAATGTAGTAAGGTTGAATCCCGTGAAACCTATGAATCCCCGATCCTTTTTTGTTTCAACCGCCCAGAGCCCGTAACCATTTTCATCCATGTTCTTTACAATTCTCTCAAGGAATTGGTCGCTTTCCTCGCTCTTCAACGAGTTAGGAAAATATTCCATCACCTGCGGATCGGAATTCATCTTTCGGAACTCAATCCTGTCGGCGTCTGTCCACCGTCGAATACATAGCCTTTCGGTTTCAATGATGCATTTCATTGAGTAGCTCCGTGCGGAAGTCGATAGGAGAATTTTGGAATTTCAATCGCGGCATGTTATTGCGTGGAGCGAAAAAGGGCCTTGAGCATCTCTGCAACTGTATGTGGGTTTCTTCCTTCAATGTCGCTTCTATGGATCATGCCTGCAAACTTTCCGTCTTTCATGATTGCAAACGAAGGCGATGATGGCGGCTGGCCTATGAAATAATTTCGCGCGCGCTCCGTCGCCAGGCTGTCCTGTCCGGCAAAGACCGTCGCCAGATCATCAGGAATGATTTTTCCGTTGAGTGCCATCTCGACCGCCGGTCTGGCGATTCCCCCGGCACAACCGCAGGTCGAATTGACAAAGATCAGTAGAGTCCTCTTGTTATTTTTTATAGCTTCATCGACATCCTCTGGAGTTCGCAATTCCTTGAAGCCGAGCGATCTGACCTTATGTCGAATGTCCTCAACGAATAAATCGATTGTAGCAACCATATATTTCTCCGTTCGTTTGTATGATTAAACAACGAATCGGCAAAAATAGTTTTTAGGATTAACAGCAAAGCTGCGAAGACACAAAGATGCCTAATTTTTTATTCGTGGCTTTGCGTCCCGGCGGTAAAAATATCTTATAGATGTGTGATCGCTTCGAGAACCTTATCGACTTTCTCTTTTGATTCGGCTTCGCAGTAATAACGGATGAGAGGCTCCGTCCCGGATGCGCGGACCAGCATCCAGCCGCCGTCTGCAAAGAAATACTTGTATCCGTCGATTTTCAGGACGTGATCGATTTTGTGTCCTGCGACTTCCTTCAAACCCTTCTTCAACTTTCCGAGAACTCTTTGTTTGTACTGCTCCGTTGTGCGCACGTCGATTCTTCTGTAAACGTGTGGTCCAACCTGATCGAATAGTTCTTTCACAAGTTCTCCGAGAGTTTTTGTGCGCTTCGCCATCATTTCGCAAATCGTCAGTCCGAGGAACAGGCCGTCCCGTTCGGGTATGTGTCCTTTGAGTCCGACTCCTCCGCTCTCTTCGCCGCCGATGAGAACATCGCGGCTAATCATCACCGCGGCTACGTGTTTGAATCCAACGGGCAACTCCGTCAAAGTGAGGTTATATTTCTTTGCGAGAATGTCCGGCATATCGCCGACCGAAACAGTTTTCACGACTTCACCCCGAAGCCCTTTCGTCTCATAGTAATATTTTAGAAGGAGGGCGTATACTTCCTGAGGTCCGACAAAATTTCCGTTCTCATCAACCGCGCCGATCCTGTCTGCATCGCCATCGGTCGCAAGTCCGACACTGTAATTTCCTTTCGGCACGAACTTCAACAATTCACCGAGATGCATCGCGATTGGTTCCGGATGCTCGCCGCCGAATGATGGATTGAACTCATCATGAATTACAGTTGCATCGCCGATGAGGTGTTTCAGAATCCCTTGTCCCGCACCGTACATTGCATCGTGGACGATTCTCAGCTGGGCATTTTTGATTGTCTCAATGTCGATCTTTTTTTTCAGATCATCTATGTAAATCTGGCGAAGATTCTCCTTACTGATCAGACCCTTCTTGCTCAAGTCATCAAAACTTTTCTTTATCGAGTCGATCGATTTCTGAGAGGTCCGGTTTGCGTCCTTCTCGACTTTTGCGACGTATTCGACTTCTTCCGGTCCGCCGAAATCGGCCTTCAACTTAAAGCCGTTGTACCTCGCAGGGTTGTGGCTCGCAGTTATTACGACTCCACCCGCGGCACCGAATTTCGGAATCGCCAGTGAAAGGGCTGGCGTCGGACAATATCCATCCGAAAGAATAACTTTCAGACCGGTGCTCGCGATCACTTGAGCCGCTCTTTCCGCGAACTCCTGCGACTGAAATCGCGTGTCGTATCCTATCAGTATCCCGTTTCTAGCCTTCTTATGCTTTTTGTAAAATCTAGCAGTGGCTAGGGCGACTTTCGATACGTTGTCGAAAGTGTAATCTTGTGCGATGATTCCGCGCCAGCCGTCGGTTCCGAATTTTATTTTTGCCATGGTGATTCCTTTTGATTTTAATGGAATAAAATAAAATTCAACCGTTTAAGTTGCAAAGACGTGACTCAGGAGTGCCATTTCAAAATCAGGGGATTGAATTGGTGCGAAACAATGTCTATGATATTTTCTGGATAGGATATAATTAAGAATGATTTTCTGCGTCTTATGGATGTAAAGTCCTAAAGCTTTCTTTGGAGATAACATGAAATTGCTAATCATCGCTTGCTCCTTTTGTGCCTCGGTCATTGTTTGCTCCTGCATTCGCACTGGCTCCGGCACAACTGGACCTAAGATTCCGCAAACGATAGCCCTCGATGGTTATGGAGAGGAGCTTGATTCTACATACTACAAGGTTTGGTCGGATAGCTCATGGGAGGAGTTCTATCAGGATACGACTATAAACGGAGTGACCTACACCGTACTTCTTGATGCCTACGGCGAAGAAAGTCTTTACGACTCGGCAGGCTACTCCGGCTTCATTCTTCCTCAAACAATCTTTGGGGATACCGTTATTATATTTGATGCGCCGCTTCCTTCCCTGCCTGATACCATGGTTTCTGGTCAAACATACGTATTGAAGACAACTTTCTCTTTTCAGGGAGTGAGTTTTGTTCTTGAAGACGACGAATCCTTTCAGGGTGCGACCGCTTCGATCAACCTCCCATTCGGCACGTTCACGAATTGTCCGGACCTTGTATCAACCCAATCGATAACCGGCGGCGGGGAGACTGTGGCAGGAGGAGACCTCGAATATTGGCTAGCCAAAGGTCCTTCAGACATCCAGCAGAATATAAATTTGAACAATGGATACACATACACCATCGAAATGGTCTACGGAGTGGTCAACGGACAAGGCTGGGGTGTGAAGTATCCGAAAGCGCGGCTAAGTTACAAAGCATTTTCTAATGGGACGGTCACAGGACGGCGGCTCATTATAGACTCTTACCGATCAATATCTCGAATTTATACTATTGTACCTCCGATTCGTAGCAGGAAAAGTAGATGAATGTGAGTCAGGGCAGGATAGCTTTCGGCCTGTCCGATCTGTTGTTGAAATTCCTGTTCATTACATTTATATTCACGAAACGAAAATCGCCTTGAACTACCATACAAGATTTCGTGTCGACTCATTTCTTATCAAGGGGCAAACAATTTTTCCCATAAACTAAAAAGGAGCTACTCATGGCTGAAGAAGTGAAAACCATTTCACGTACCCAGTCTTTTGTGCCTGCCGAAACTACGATGAAGGAGTTCACTCTAAGAGCGTTGCTGCTAGGATTGGTAATGTGTGTCATACTTGGAGCGGCAAATGCATATCTGGGTTTGAAAGCGGGAATGACTATCGCTGCTACTTATCCGGCGGCAGTCATCGGAATGGCAGTGCTCAGGATAATGAAAGGGAGCCTGCTCGAGGAAAATTTTGCAAGAACAGTCGGCGCAATCGGCGAGTCGATTGCAGCGGGAGCAGTATTCACTATTCCGGCGTTTTATATTGCCGGGATCTGGAAGCAATTCGACAGCTCTCATTATCTGGAAGCGACCTCGATCATGTTAGTCGGAAGCGTGGTCGGAATTTTGTTTGTCACGGTTCTCAGGCGCGTCATGGTGGAAGACAGAGAGCTTCCGTTTCCGGAGTCAGTAGCGGCATCCGAGATTCATAAAGCAGGCAGGACGGGCGGAACAGGTGCGAAGTATCTTTTCAGCGCGATGGGACTTGGAGCCCTGATTCAGGCGCTTGGAGAGCTCAACTTCTTTGCCGGTGCATGGGAAAGGTTTATCAAATTTACTCCTCTTTCGATGACTCTCAAAAATGGTGCGGGCACTTCCACGGTTCAATCCGGCGGCGGCACTCTCATCACGACTCCCGGCGTCAGCCCGGCGTACGTCGGCGTCGGCTATATTATCGGGCCGAGACTCGCCGGACTGAATTTCGGCGGCGGAGTCTTGAGCTGGGGGTTGTTTGTTCCGCTTCTTCTTTACTTCGTGGGCCCCAGTGCTCTTCCCGCGGACGCATCGCAGGATGCTTGGATCGCGCTGAGCTATTCTGTCTGGTTGACTCTCGTTCGTCCGATTGCAATCGGCGGAATGATTTTCAGTGCGGCATATACGCTTTATAAAATGAGGAAGAGTCTGAGCGTCGGTCTTGGTAGAGCTGTAAGCGACGTGAGAAAAGCGGCAGCCGGCGGAAGAGTCGAGATCAGAACCGAACGCGACATGGATTTTAGGTATGTAGGCGGCGGAATTCTTCTGGCCGGCGTCGCAACATTTTTCATATATAATTATTTTGCGCAAGATGTCTCCGCCGCTCTCACTGCGACGGTTGTCATGCTTGTGACGGGGTTTTTCTTCGCTGCAGTTTCGGGATACTTGGTTGGAATAATCGGATCGAGCAATAATCCCGTGAGCGGACTCACCATTTCTACACTATTGATCGCGGCGATTCTCATGGTCGTGCTCGGGCAGACAGGCGTTGCCGGAGTCGCGGCGGTGCTCGGTGTTGCTGCTGTGGTTTGTGTCGCTGCCGCAGTTGCCGGTGAGATGCTTCAGGATCTAAAAGTCGGACACATACTTGGTGGTACACCTTGGAAAATGCAGGTAGGCGATTTGATCGGCGTGCTTGGCGGATCTGCGATTATGTTCATCCCTCTCATGATTTTGAACCAGGGCGATATCAACCAGGGCGGAATCGGCTTCGGCGGACGAAACCTGCCGGCTCCGCAAGCCGGCATGATGGCTGCACTCGCTCAGGGAATCGTCGGTGGACACATGGCCTGGCCGCTCATCGTCGTCGGAATACTAATGGCTTTCGGATTCATCATCAGCGGTGTGAAGAGTCCGATGCTGGTCTTCGTCGGAATGTACTTGCCGTTCGGAACGGTGGCTGCGATATTCGTAGGCGGATTGATACGCGGAATCGTCGATCTCATCGGCAGGGGCAGAAAGTACAACGAAGCGCAGACAGGGAGGGTAGAGAACACGGGAATCCTTCTATCGTCCGGCTTAATTGCGGGAGAGGCATTGTGCGGACTCGTGTTCGCTGCCCTCGCCTTCTACGACATAAAATGGTTTTCTATTTTTGTCAACCCGAGCTTCGGAGTCAGTTTGTTCGTGTTCCTGCTCCTCGCTGTGATTTTGATTTACTTTCCGATTCGCAATGCTGGATCACCCGATCAGCCTGCCCCGCCAAAGGCAGCAATGTAGGGACATAATCGGCCATTTTAATATAGGGCGGCTGAATTAGCCGCCTTTTGTGTCCCGGTGAAGCACCGGTTTTCTCTTACAGCTTTCGTGTCTGTCAGCTATATTTCAATTCAGACATTCCTACGAACAATAAATAAAAGGAAAGCCATGAAGCATTATTACCTTTTAGCTCTTTCTTGCCTCTTGCCTTTGATTCCTTCTCTCTCAGTTTCGGCTCAGCCAAAATCTTCCACCGATTCGTTAATGTCCTCTGCGACTTTCAGCGGCCTGCAGCTTCGTTCCATCGGACCCGCGTTCACTTCAGGCAGAGTGGCAGCATTTGCAGTCGACCCTAACGATCGCGCGCACTATTTCGTCGCCGTCGCATCCGGCGGGGTGTGGGAAACGAAAAATGATGGCACATCATGGACGCCCGTCTTCGATAACGAGGGCTCGTATTCCATTGGCGCAATTGCAATGGATCCGAAAAACCCTTTCGTTGTCTGGGTCGGGACAGGCGAGAACAACAGCCAGCGGAGCGTCGGATACGGTGACGGTGTTTATAAAACGCTCGACGGCGGAAAAAGCTGGACTGACGTTGGTTTAAAAAAATCAGAACATATCGGAAGAATTCTTATCGATCCGCGAAATTCAAACGTTGTTTTTGTTGCTTCGCAGGGGCCGCTCTGGGGTCCGGGCGGCGATCGCGGCGTCTTCAAGACAACCGACGGCGGCAGGACATGGAGGAACGTTCTCAGTATCAGTGAGAATACCGGTGTGAACGACATCGAAATGGATCCGACGAATCCTGATCTTTTGTACGCCTCATCTTATCAGAGACGCAGGCATGTCTGGACGTTGATCGATGGTGGCCCGGAAAGTGCGATCTACAAATCGACAGATGGCGGCGAATCCTGGAGAAAAATTTCGAGCGGTCTGCCGACCGTCGACATGGGGAAAATCGGTCTTGCGATTTCTCCGGTTAAGACTAGCGTGGTGTATGCAATTGTTGAAGCCGCGGAAGGACAAGGCGGCGTTTTTCGATCCACCGATTTTGGTGAAACGTGGGAGAAGCGGAATAGTTTTGATCAGACGGCGATGTACTATAGTACAATCTACGCAGATCCGAGTAATGTCGACAGAATCTATGTCATGAATTTCATGATCCAGGTTTCCAACGACGGCGGGAAGACTCTCACGCCTCTTAATACTAAATCAAAGCATGTCGACAATCATGCCATGTGGATCGATCCGCGCGACCCGCGTTATTATCTCGTCGGCTGTGACGGCGGAGTTTACGAAAGCTACGATCGTGGCGCGACATGGGATTTCAAAAATAATCTTCCTGTCACGCAGTTCTACGACGTCACGGTGGATAATTCTAAACCGTTCTACTACATCTATGGTGGGACTCAGGATAATAACTCGATGGGTGGTCCATCACGGACTGTGAGTGCATCCGGTATTGTCAATTCGGACTGGTTTATCACAGCCGGAGGCGACGGCTTTCAATCGCGCGTCGATCCCGAAGATCCCAACACCGTCTATTCGGAGAGCCAATATGGCGGACTTGTTCGCTTTGAAAGAAAAACGGGGCAGGTCCTCGGAATACAGCCCCAGCAAGGGGAAGACGAGGCTCCGCTTCGCTGGCAATGGGATTCACCGCTCATCATCAGCCCATTTTCTCATACCCGGCTCTATTTCGCCTGCAACAAACTCTTTCGAAGTGATGATCGAGGTGATACCTGGACTGAAGTCAGCGGAGACCTGACGCGGCAGATAGATAGGAATAAGCTGAAAGTCATGGGAAAGATCTGGAATGTTGATGCAGTTGCAAAGAACGCCTCTACAACTTTTTACGGCACGTGTACCACGATATCAGAATCTCCGATGAAGGAAGGACTCCTGTACGTCGGTACGGACGATGGGTTAATCGAAATGACCGAAGACGCAGGCAAAACATGGAGGAAGATAGAAAAATTTCCCGGCGTACCCGAAATGACTTATGTCTCTCGAGTTTATGCATCGCAATTTGATCTGAACACTGTCTACGCTACCTTCGATAATCACAAGAACGCGGAGTTCACGCCATATGTTTTGAAAAGCACTGATCGAGGAAAGTCGTGGACCACGATCAGCTCGGACCTTCCGAAAAACGGGCCAGTCCTTGCTTTTACAGAAGATTATATCGATCCCAATTTACTTTTTGTCGGCACGGAGTTCGGCCTGTTTTTCACAAGCGATGGAGGAAATCACTGGATTCAGCTCAAAGGCGATATGCCGACGATTCCCGTGCGTGATCTCGTAATTCAGAAACGCGAAGGGGATTTGATCGCAGCCAGTTTCGGAAGAGGATTCTATGTCCTCGACGACTATTCTCCGCTTCGTTCTGCGGATGAAAGGTCGCTTTCACAATCGGTGCTTCTTTTCCATGTCAAAGATGCAATGCTTTATATCCAATCTCAACCTCTTGGCGATTCTGGAAAGGCTGCTCAAGGTGAATCTTTCTTCGCTGCACCCAATCCTCCCTTCGGGGCTACGTTCGCTTACTATCTGAAGGAAAGCCTCAAAACGAAAAAGGAAATTCGTCAGGAAAAGGAGAAGGAGGCCGAGAAAAAGGGCGAAGAAATTCCATATCCTTCGCAGGAAGAGCTGACCTCAGAGAGCATGGAATCTCAGCCTGTTGTTGAACTGAGAGTGACAGACGAGTCGGGAAATGTCGTGAGAAAAATAGACGGTCCATCGACAGCGGGCATGCACCGTGTCAACTGGGATTTGACTTACCCAGATATGATTGCCTCCGGAGGGAGCGATGGCTCCGGCCCTCTCGTGATGCCTGGCAAATATTCGGTGACGCTTTTTGAAAGAATCGAAGGTAAGATGGTACAGCTATCAAGTCCCCAAACATTTGCGGTCTACGTCGAAGGAGCCGACACCATGAAGCATGAAAACCACCAGGCACTTATCGCATTTCAAAAGAAAGTTGCGAGCTTAAACGGTGAAATCCGTGGAGCCATCGAGACCGCTAACCTTCTGAAAAATAGGCTCGGTCTAATCACGCAAGCCTTGAGGCAAACTCCTGCCGCTGTTGACAGTCTGTGGATCATGGAACTCGGTATCGAGAAGGCGGCAGATTCAATACTAATTGCACTTCGAGGCAATGAGACTTTGCGTGCCTTGAGCGAAAATACGCCGGTATGTATCAGCGAACGAGTGTCCACGATAATGGGAAATGAAGCAACCTCTACCGCGAAGCCTCCTCAGACCGACATCAACTCATTTGAAACAGCGAGCGAAGAATTTATTCTGGAATCGGGCAGGCTGAAAGAGCTTGTCGAGGTGCGTCTGAAAAACCTGGAGGAGGAAATGAAAGCATCGGGATCTCCCTGGGTACCGGGCACGCTTCCGGAATGGAATGGGAAATAAAAAACAGGACTAGAAGCACGCGGAGGTTATTAAGTTGCTCTGGTAAAGCTGGCCGTGTTCGTCGGAATCCGTACTTTCGACGTTGGCGGTGCAATGTTTTGTTTACAATGAGTTAAACATAGAGTAAAAAGGATTTCATAACTGTTACATAAAATGATAAGCTGAAACGATAATACATGCGGAGTTTTAGAATGGCAAAAATAAGACCGAGATTTGCCCTGATGTCATGTCTTTTCGTGTGTGCATCCTGCAGTTTCGCGCTGGCACAGAGTGAGAATGAGATGGAATTCGACGAACCGGGCAGCGAGCAAGTCCTCAATCGTCAATTGTGGGAATTTGCCAAAGGGACCCCGTACGAATCTGTAGAGGCTTATGTCGAGAGGGCGCAAGAGAAGTCACGCACAGGAATGTCCGACGAGATAGAGCTTCCGACCGGCTGGAAGATTCATCCTGCCGGAAGACAAATCCAGGTCGGCCACCTTCCTTATGAAGCAATCATGTATAACGGAAAGCTTGTCGTGCTCAACACAGGTTACTATGCCGGTTACTCTCGTATTACGCTGGAGGATACCCTCGAACCTCAGGGAGTTTCAATCATCGACCCTGAGAGCGGAGAAATCCGAAACTCATTGAAGCTTGGTTGCATATTCCCGAGCGCAGTCGTCGGAGCGGACGCATACCTGTATGTCAGTGGCGGGTTTGATTCCACCATTCATAAGATTGACAAGAACTTTCAACTAGCTCAAGAGTACAAAGTCGGAGGTTACACAGCAGGACTTGCCCCGGTTGATTCTCAACATATCGCGCTTCTTTATATGGTTACGACCGATACTTCAAAGACTTCACGTGATCCTTTCGGCATGGGCCATTATGTGAAAGGCAGGATCGCACTGTTGAATCTCGTGAACGGGGATGTCGAGCGTGAGGCCGTCGTCGGTTATTTCCCCTATGCTGTCGAATTTTTGAACGGGAAGTTTTATGTGAGCGTATTGGGAGAAAATAAAATAAACGTCTATGATTCGCGTTTTCGAGAATTGAAATCGTTGAAAGTGGGAAGCGCCCCGGCAAGTATGACTGTTGATGGAGACTATCTCTATGTGGTGAACACAACTGCCGATGAGCTTACGGTGATAGAAGCGAAGACCGACAAAATTCTTCGCAGGATCTTCGTGGGGAAGCATGGATACAGGTCCGGTGTTTCTCCCACTTCTTGCGCAATCCTCGATGGTAAACTGTACGTAAGCGAAGCGACTCTTAACGCTATTGCGGTCTATCGGTTAATAGACGGAAAGCTTCTCGGTTATATACCCACGGGATGGTACACCACAAAGGTTTTGTTGGACGGAAAGAATTTGTATTTCCTCAGTGCTAAAGGGATACTTCCAAGACGTCCCAATCCGAATGGACCCTCGCCCATTATAGAAGGCCATAAAGAGGATTATGTGCTAAATCTCCTGAAAGGGACCGCTGGAATTGTTCCAATGAATTCCATAGATGATGATTTGTCCGAATGGACCAAGGAAGTTGAAGACGGCTCGCCTGTTTATAGTCCGGAGAAGGGCCTCAAGCTTCCGATCAAACATATTTTTTACATCATAAAGGAAAACCGATCTTACGATCAGGTACTCGGAGACCTCGGAAGAGGAAACGGCGATTCGAGTTTGACGATCTTCGGGAGATCGATCAGCCCCAATGTCCACAAGTTGGCGTCGGACTTTGTTACGCTCGACAATTTCTATGCCGATGGTGAGATAAGCGTACTCGGACACAGCTTCACGACAAGCGGCTATGCAAGTCCATTTCTAGAATGGCTCGGCAACGCATCGTACAGCGGCCGATACAAGGGGTATCCGTTCGGCACAGTCCCAGCCGTTTTCTCGAAGGAGTACATTTGGGATGCGCTCGACTTAAAAAGGGTCGATTACAAAATCTATGGCGAGCCGTATTATCTGATGACTGCTGCTTATAGAATCATCGAAAAGTTTTTCGGTGCAAGCAGCGTCATTGCAGAAAAATTTTATTCGAATAGCATGGCACTCGCCGCGAGTGTAGACAGAGGGGCAGAGTTCAGCGAATTCGTGCAGACATTTTATGGAAAGGCAAACAACAGAAAGAGCGCCCTCAAGCTTCTGAACGATGATGCTTTCACGAAGGGAATATCGAGAATTTTTACGGGAGATGAAACGCTTCACAATGCCCTGCGGAAAAATCTCCGTTTCAGGAGGGCATTTGCAGATTTCTTGTACCACTATTCTTTCAATTACTGGACTTGGGATTTGTGGTATTCTGACCTGCGTCGGTTCGAAGCGTGGAAAGCTGACTTCGAGCAGCAGTTGAAATCCGGAAAGGTCGTGCCGTTCGAGTACATCTGGCTTCCTAACGATCACACGGGAGGAATAAACCCCAATTACCAGAATCCGTATCAGCTTGTTGCACAGAACGACGCTGCGTTGGGTTTGATGGTACAGACGATTGCCGCGAGCCCCATCTGGGAAAACAGTCTGATACTTGTGGAGGAGGACGACGCTCAAAATGGTCCTGATCACGTCGATGCGACGAGGACTGAGGCTCTTGCCGCCGGCCCGTACGTTAAAAGAAATTCCGTCGTTGACGACCGCTATGACCAGCTCAGCACGATCAGAACCGTGGAATTAACCCTTGGACTCAATCCACTCAACTTTGAAGATGCGGTAGCGGTACCGATGTTTAGTATCCTTTCTTCTAAACCCGATTTTACAAAATTTGATTCCGCCCCTCCATCAGATAGTTTATCTGCTTCAGACAGATTCATTCTTGAAAGAATGGCGGCTCATGCAGGGGAAGAAAAATGAGCAAGGAAATGAAAATATCCGCGCAGGAACTGGCAGGAATGATCGATCATACTCTTCTCAAGCCGGAAGCGACGCCACATGAAGTGGAACAACTCTGCAAGGAGGCAATCGAATTCAACTTTGCGAGTGTCTGTATAAATCCATGTTACGTTGGACTTGCGAAGGCCAGACTGATGGGTTCGGCAGTAAAAGTTTGTACAGTCATCGGTTTTCCGCTCGGTGCAGCTACTACTATGTCGAAGGTGGGTGAAGCGAAAGAGGCGATCGCGAACGGTGCGCAAGAAGTGGACATGGTCATTAATATCGGGAGACTGAAGTCAAGAGATTATGGTTATGTAGAAAATGAAATCCGCGAGGTCGTGCAGTCTGCTCACTCGAGAGAGGCAATCGTGAAAGTCATAATTGAAACCTGTTTGTTGACGGACGAGGAAAAAGAGAAGGCATGTCTTCTCTCCAGGAATGCCGGCGCTGATTTCGTGAAAACATCTACGGGGTTCAGCAAGGGGGGGGCGACGACGGCCGACGTTGCTTTGATGAGGAGAACAGTCGTGAACAAGATCGGTGTGAAGGCATCCGGCGGTGTGAGAAGTTACGATGAAGCAATCAGTATGGTAGAAAGCGGCGCGACAAGAATCGGAACAAGTTCGGGCGTGAAAATAATTTTGGAAGCAAGACAGCGTATCGGCTAAGCAAAAAAGTTTCTTAACTCCTTCAATTTTATCCCTCCTTTTTTCGTTGTTGAATTACGCAACGGGCAACGCTGAACATTTCACCACCCTGCAATTCTTCTAATTCAACCGAGATTCTCCGATTCCAGTGAATCTTCATTTCTTGAACGTTGAAGAATTCCATCCGATCGCTCGTGGCGGGAGAATCTTGATCGAGCTGTCTTTTACAATCTGGTAAGTCATATGAAATCAATCGATTATGGTGGAAGAAATTTCGTGGAACAGCGTATTTCGGTATAGCAATTGCAAAATATTCAGTGAAAATATTCTCGTGTAATACGGAAATTGAAAATGGAGGTTTAAGATGGTTGCGATATTTGTAGTAGCGACGATAATCGTGTTTCTTATTATCGATTATTTCGTGCAGCGTGCGGAAAAACATAAAGTGGTACAAACTTCGTCGGCGACGGTCAAGGCCCGGTTTATCATTCCCAAAGGGTATTTCTTCGGAAGAGGACATACGTGGATCGAAATCTTATCGAACAGCCTGGCGAGGATCGGACTCGACGATTTTTCCCAGAAGATTATCGGGCGAATTGATGAGGTCGCTTTCATTCCGACGGGCAAGGAAGTCATGAAAGGTGACAGACTCTTCGCAGTGCAACAGGGGAGTAACGCCCTCTGGTTCCGTGCGCCTATTTCGGGAAAGGTTGTTTCATTCAATGATGAGCTTACACACTCGCCTGACGTCGTCAGGAAGAAACCTTACTCTGATGGCTGGGTTGCTATAATAGAACCGGCAAACCTTGAAAAGGAAACAAAGCTTCTTTCGATGGGAGAAGAGGCAGCACAATGGCTTAAGGAAGAAATCAAAAGATTCAGAAATTTCATAACGGCGCAGGGAACCACCAATGCGTCGTCCGGTCTTCCGGCATTGGCTGCAACAGCGGCCGCCCGAACCGGAGCGACATTATTGGATGGCGGAATTCCTGTTGAAGGTGTCATGGAACATTCATCGAAGGAAACATGGCAGAAATTCGAAAACGATTTTCTGACAAACGGTGATGCAAAGTAGAGTAATGGAGCATGAGATGCAAAAGCAATTTGGAATTTTGGTCGATACGACGCAATGTATAGGGTGTATGGCGTGCGAAGATGCATGTGCCGACAAATGGGGTTTCCCTCATACCGACGTGCACGAGCTTTCCTGCAACAAAAACACCGTGGTACAGCAGTGGGGCGATACTTATGTACCGAGGCTCTGTATGCACTGCGAAAATCCCGCATGCGCATCGGTCTGTCCGGTAGGTGCCTTGCACAAAACGGCGGACGGCCCTGTGGTTTATGACGAAAGCAAATGCATCGGTTGCCGCTATTGCATGCAGGCATGTCCGTTCCAGGTCCCGAAGTACCAATGGAACATGCCGAATCCGAAAGTGACGAAGTGTAACATGTGCTACGATAGAGTTGAAGCGGGCAAGCAACCAGCATGCGTCGAAGCATGTCCGGCGCAGGCGAGGATTTTCGGATACCGTGACGACTTAATGGAGGCAGCGAGGCAAAAAATAAAAAGCAATCCTCAAACCTACGTCCAGCATATTTTCGGGGAAACCGAAGTCGGCGGCACCTCGACGATTTATCTCGGCAGCGTTGATTTTGCGAAACTGGGATTCAGAACGGATCTTCCGCAAATTCAACTCCCGCAATATACATGGAATATCATGTCGAAGATACCGGATTACTTTGTCTGGGGAACGACATTGATGACGGGATTCTGGTGGCTGACTAATCGAAAAAAGAAAGTCGCGGAATATGAAGCCAGGTTAAAACGTGAGGGATCAAATGGCAACGATAAAGACGATGGGCGGAATGCCGATGGAGGTCGAGATGGACACGAGTAAGTTTTCTTACACAATTTCAAATTGGTTTAAACACTTTACTTTTTGGAAATGTGTCTTTCTAGTTCTGGTAATTGTGGGTTTGTATTCCACGGCGATAAGGTTCGCATTTGGACTTGGTGCCGCAACGAATCTGAACGATAATTTCCCATGGGGATTGTGGATCGGATTCGATGTGCTTTGCGGAGTCGGGCTTGCCGCCGGCGGATTTGTCATCGCGGCATCGGTTTATATTTTCCATCTCGACGACTACAAAGCATTGATAAGACCAGCTGTCTTGACTGCGTTTCTCGGATATGTTCTCGTCGTGTTTGCCCTTCTTTTCGATCTCGGACGGCCGTGGAATATCTGGCATCCGCTCGTGATGTGGAATCCGCATTCGGTGATGTTTGAAGTGGCGTGGTGCGTAATGCTCTATACTGCCGTCCTTGCGCTGGAGTTCAGCCCGATCGTACTGGAGAAGTTCAAATTGGAAAAAGCACAACGGGCCGTCCACTCGATAATTATTCCGCTGGTGATCTTGGGCGTGATGCTGTCAACACTTCATCAATCATCGCTCGGCTCGATGTATCTGATTACTCCCGAGAAAACCTATCCGCTATGGTACTCTGGAAATCTTCCGTTTCTTTTCTTCCTGAGCGCCGTAGCCGTCGGCCCGGCGATGGTCATAATAGAATCTTTTCTGAGCTCGCGCGCATTTCATCGCGAGATCGAACTGCCGCTCTTGTCTCGTCTCGGAAAAGTATCGGCGGTTGCGTTGGCAGTATATCTGGTTTTAAAAATGGAAGACGTCGTAAACTATAATCTTGTTTCGCATTTGCTTACCTCTAATCTCGAAGGAATACTCTATTGGATTGAGATCGTGATCGGCGCGCTCCTTCCTATGATCCTTTTGATTGTTCCAAAAGTCAGGACGAGCAAACGCGGTTTGTTCGGTAGTGCAATCCTGGTAGTGACCGGATTTGTTTTGAACAGGATGGATGTCAGCATTACTTCTCTGGAGCGGTACTATGGCACAAACTATTTCCCCAGCTGGATGGAGATCTCCGTGACAATGATGATAGTCGCACTCGGTTTTGGTGCGTTTGCGTGGGCAGCAAAGAATCTCGCCGTTTTTCCGAAGGAAGATAAGGTCAGAGTTCATGATGAAGGTTGCGAGGTGGTTATAGTCGATGCTCCTTCGAAACCCATCCCGGTCTTTGTAGAAACAAAAGCAAAATATTAAGCAGAGAGGTGTATTATGTCCGAAAAATCGGCTGGACAGGATCTCAAATCTATGAATCGTGTGATTCCCGAAGGCGAATCAAGCTGTATTTGGGTAGATGCCGGAGTCGTCTCTTATAGGCTGTGTGATCGCAATTTCGAATGCGAGGATTGCCCGTTTGATCAAGTGATGCGGCGGGAGTCTCGTCGAGACTCCAATGTCTCAATATCTGCTAAAGATTGGTCGAGTGAAAAGAAACACTTCGACCAATCTTTCACCGGGCACGAGACTATTGCCGATCTGGTGAAAAAATTCTTTTCTGTTTCCGCTGCGTGCGAACTTCCAAGCAGGCGCTTTTATTCCAGGAATCATGTTTGGGCAAAAAAGATCGATGACGGCTGTTATCGAATCGGTTTAGACGAGTACGCCGCTTCGCTTCTTCGTGATACTTGGAGCGTAATACTTCCGCAAACTGGAACAGTGTCCAGGCGCAATGCACCATTATCATGGGCCATTCTTGAAGATGGCACTATAATGGTACGTTCTCCGCTGAACGGAAAGGTATCGATGAGCAATTTGCATTTGAAGGAGTCTCCTTCTCTGATCGTCTCCGACCCGTACGAATCGGGCTGGATTTGTGAAATCGCCGGCGTGGAGGACAAAGCGGTAGGATCAAATTCCTTCGACGAAGCGGCGGGAAAAAAATTCTACGACAATCAATTTGCCGAGCTGGAGAAAACAATCGTATCCGAACTTGAGCGGAAGCCTGAGCTCGTCGGGGCTACGATGATGGACGGCGGAACGAGACCGAAGACTCTGAAAGATCTGCTTGGCCCTCAAAAGTATCTTTCCATTTTGAAATCGCTCTTGTCGATGGACCTGTAATTTCTGATAGCGGAATTCTGCCTCGTTGATTGATACTTCCGCGTCTTTTTATTCTTTCATGCCTTCGCCAAGCCAAACATAATCGCATTTCACATCAATTTCACACAATTCGACTAGCCTTCTGTCGTCTTTCTCGGCATAAGGATTGTTGAAATTTCTAACAAGGATAATGATGCGAATTACAAGATTCTTGGCCTTCAGACTGGTCGTTATCGTGTTGCTCGTGATGCTTGCTTCAACTGCAATCTTCACAAGCTTAATGCTTAAATGGCATTCGGAAAAATATCTTAGCGTCAATAAGGACTGGGCTTTGCGAACGAGCGACCTGATAAAGAGATCGACTCACTACAGCATGTTGGAAAACAGGCGTGAGGATATCTACCAGACTATCAATACTCTCGGATCGGAGCCGGGCATAGAAGCAATTCGCATTTACAATAAGAAAGGTGAGATTACCTTTTCAACCGTGAGCGGGGAAACGGGAAAACATGTAAACACCGGTGCCGAAGCGTGCAACGTCTGTCACCAACCTGGAAAACCGTTGCCGTCAGATACCTCAAGCGGTCTAACAAGAATTTTCCTTTCCCAGAAAGGCTACCGCGTTCTTGGAGTGATCACACCTATAAAAAACGAACCGAGTTGTTACAATACGGATTGCCACGAACATGCTGCGTCTCAAACCGTTCTGGGTGTCCTCGATGTTATGCTGCCGCTCAAGGAAATGGACGCGAGCCTTTCCCAGCTTCGAGGAGCAACTTATCTGACATCTGCGCTGATGGTCGCAGGCGTTACGGTTTTTGCGGGGATATTTATCTGGATAATGGTGAACGTGCCGGTAAGGAAATTGATTCGCGGGACGGATGAAGTCACCAAGGGAAACCTCGGATACCGGATCATGGTACGCTCTCATGATGAGATCGGAGACCTTGCGGCTTCATTCAACAAAATGACCGAGGAACTCAGGAGAGCGAGGGACGAACTGACCAGGTGGGGACAAACGCTCGAAGAAAAGGTCGAACAGAAGACCGAGGACTTGAGAAGGGCATTATCCAACATGGTACAGATGGAGAAAATGGCTTCGCTGGGAAAGCTGTCCGCAAGTGTGGCGCACGAGCTGAACAATCCTCTTGCTGGAATCTTAGCATACGCAAAACTCTTGCGCAAGAAAATATCCAAACAGGATTTTTCTCCGGAAAACCTGAAAGAGATCGACGATGAGCTGAAGATGATCGCAGACGAAACTGCGAGGTGCGGAAATATCGTGACAAACCTGCTCCTGTTTTCGAGACAGAAAGTCGGTGAATTCCGTCCTCAGAACCTCGCTCTGGTTATTGAACAAAGCGTTAGACTCATTGCGCATCATTTGGCCATGAATGATGTCAAGTGTGAGGTCAAGCTTCCCGGTGAGCCTATTGAAATCAATTGCGATCCTCAGCAAATTGAACAGGCCATGATAGCCCTTGAGATAAATGCGATCGAGGCAATGCCGGAAGGAGGCAATCTGAGGATAGAGCTGCAGAGAGTTGCAAACTTAAATGCCGCACAAATTAGAGTTGAAGATACAGGCATCGGAATCAGCGAAGAAGATATTGATCATATTTTCGAGCCGTTCTATACGACCAAGATAGACGGAAAAGGCACGGGTCTCGGCCTGGCGGTCGTGCACGGAATCGTAGAGGGCCACAACGGCAGGATAGAAGTATCGTCGAAGGTACACTGTGGGACTACGTTCACGATCACTTTTCCAATAGGTCCGAATGCTTCTTCGGAGAAGGAATTTGCAAATTCACAAAAGAGTTGAAAATAAGTATGGCGAACATTAATAGATCGGAGCAAGCGAGTGTTCTCATTGTCGATGATGAGCTTTCAGTTAGGGACTCATTGACAAAGTGGTTCATTGAAGACGGCTACCGCGTCGGTGCGGCGGAGAACGCGAATAAGGCGCTGAATCTCATGAACGATGGACCATGGGATGTAGTGCTTCTAGACATAAAGATGCCGGGCATGGACGGGCTTGAACTGCAAAAGAGATTGAAGGAGATCGACAAGACTTCGGCAATCATCATGGTCACCGCTTTTGCTGCGGTTGACAGTGCGGTGCAGGCTTTGAAAGAAGGAGCGTTCGACTACATAACAAAGCCCGTTGATCCGGAGCATCTGTCCCATCTCGTGCGAAACGCACTCAGGACAAAGAAATTGTCGGATGAAAATTGGCGGCTGCGCCAGCAAATGTCGGAACTTTCGGGCGTCGAGGAAATCATCGGAGAAAGCCAGCAGATAAAAAAAGTGATCGAGCTTGCAAAGACTGTAGCGCAGACAGATACAACCGTAATGATCCGGGGCGAGAGCGGCACGGGCAAGGAATTGATCGCACGAACCATCCATGCGAACAGCACGCGAAAATTTTTCCCGATTATTACAGTCAACTGCGGTGCGGTGCCGGAAACCTTGTTGGAGAGTGAGCTATTCGGCCACGAGAAAGGAGCTTTTACCGGCGCGCAATACAGACGTAAGGGTAAGTTTGAAATGGCCGATGGCGGCACAATTTTTTTGGACGAGATAGGAACGATCAGTCAGAAAATGCAGGTGCAGCTTCTGAGGGTGCTGGAGACAAGGCAATTCACGCGTGTCGGCGGGAATGATTTGATCTCAAGTGATTTTAGAGTAGTCTGCGCGACAAATCGTGACCTCGAGGCGGCAATCGCGGAAGGAAATTTCAGGGAAGATCTGTATTACCGCTTGAACGTGTTCACCATATTCATTCCGCCTCTCAGGGAAAGACGGGTTGACATCCCACCGATGGTGAATCACTTCATGAAAAAATATGCTGCTTCTATGAACAAGGCCATGCTCGAAGTCGATCCGGAAGCGATGGATATTTTGATTCGCAACAAATGGCAGGGGAATGTACGCGAGCTTGAGAACGTCATCGAGCGTGCGATGGTCCTGGCAAAACCGCCATCTGTCAAGGCATCCGACTTGCCCTTCCAGCTTTCACAGATTCAAGATGAAAACGGCACGGGCGAAGATTCGCTCATGAGCATGGAAAAAATTCATATCGCAAGAATTCTCAACAAATATGGATGGAACATCACGCGAGCGGCGGAAGCCCTCGACATAGACCGGGTCACGCTTTACAACAAAATTGCTAAATACGGTTTGAAGAAACCCTGAAAGCTGTGACTTACTTCAGAAGTGAGTCATAGCAAGTTTCGCCTAACTGCTCGAATAATGTCATCCATACTCCTTGTTGCAATCGCACCAGTAGATGTTTCTGTATTGTCCCCGCTTACCGAATCAATCGGGAAAACTTTTGAAGCGCGCGTTGATGTAATTCAATCCCCGCCGTTAGACGGTTCATTTGCATTTAATCTTTCACGGAACCAGTATAACTCTACTTCAATTCTGTCCGCGTTGCTAGAAAAGTCTGCCGAATGGATCCGTCCGGCAGATTTTTCTAATGGTCCGCCCTCCGTCCCTGCTGAACGAGACTTCACCAGGATGAGGTCGGGAGGCAAGATCCTAGGAGTTACCGATGGAGATATCTTCGTACCGGTTCTTACTTATGTTTTCGGAGAGGCGCAGTTTGATGGGAAGGCTGCCGTTGTTTCATCGCACCGGCTCAGAGAGGAATTTTACGGACTCCAGCCCGATAAGATCGTCTTCATGTCCCGACTGGCCAAGGAGGCAATCCACGAACTCGGTCACACTTTCGGACTGATCCATTGCGGCAACTATTTATGCGTCATGCACTCGTCAACGGGCGTTGAAGAAGTCGACGTGAAGACGGACAGGTTTTGCGACGAATGCAGAAAGAAGCTGATTGCTCATGGCTGGTAGCATGAAATATTTCACATTTTGAACCGCAGATAAATTCATAAGATCAATTCCCAGTATCCAACGTCAATCCATTTATTAAATTTGTATCCGACCTCTTTGAAGTGTGCCACTTTCTTGAACCCGAATTTTTCATTGAGCGCGATACTTGCCGGGTTTGGAAGTGCGATCCCGCTTATTACGGCATGGAATGATTTTTCTTTCAGTATCCTGAGAAGTTCTTTCTTCAGCTGCGAGCCGATTCCCTTTCCGATGAATCGAGAGTCAATATATGTTCCTGTTTCCACCGATTTCCGGTACGCCGCACGGTCTCTCCAAGTTCTCCCGTAAGTATAACCGACCACTTTTCCATCGATTTCGTAAACAAGCCATGGATAATTCTGCATCGCGGTTTTGATGCGTCCCATCATCTCATCCAGCGGTACGGGAATCTCTTCGAATGTGACAGAAGTGTTCTTTACATACTCATTATAAATGTCGCAAATGGCCTGCGCGTCGGACAAGCCCACTATTCGTATCATGGTTGCTCCGTAATATTATTTACACAACAAAATAACGACCGGGGGAAGAAATGAAAAGGGTTCGAATTGTATTGAATCGCACAACCGTTTGTGTTTAATTAAAGATGGTCAGGGTTGAAAAGTGAAAAGCCAGCCTGCTTTCAAAGCCGCACTCCTCGCCGCAGGAGGTATCGTCATAGGGAGACAATTTTATGTCTATTCCTACGTCTTTCTTGCAGCTGCGATTTGTATGACGGTCGCCGCATCGTCATGGCTCATCCTGAAAAAGGGAAGGATATCTCCGGTAATCTCCGGTCTCATCTATTCCGCGCTTCTCCTCTCTTTTGCCTTTTACATAAGCGTATCGTCATTGTCGCCAGCCATCCTTGCGAATTTTGCCGGCTTCACCGGCACTGTTGATGAGACTCCGCGCGGTGCGCCTGCTTATTCAGTGATGCTCAATGACTGCCGCGGATACGATAAAAAATGGTACAGGATCGCTGGTGATCTCATTGTTTCCTCCTCTTTCGAATTGAATTTGTCCGTCGGAGATAGGGTGGCGATCATCGGGAAAACGACCCCTCTTTCGAGCGCGAGAAACCCGGGGGATTACGATTGGAAATCATTTTACGAATTGAACGGAATTGCGGGGAGGATATTTGTGGAGGGCAAAAGAGATATCCTGCTGGTGTACCATGATACGAAGTTCAATTTTCTTAGGGATGTCATAGTACCGACGAGAGATTTTTTGCGCTCCAAGATCTCGGAGTTCATGCGAGGCGATGAAGCGGAGCTTGCAAAGGCCATGATCTTAGGCGAACGCCGTGGAATCAACGGGGAAATCGACGAGCAGTTTGTCAATACCGGTACGATTCATATCCTGGCGGTTTCGGGATTACATATCGGTTTTCTGACGGGGATGCTGATGATAATGGCGGCTCTTCTGAGAATTCCGAGGAGAATGCGGTTTTTTGCGATGGCTCCGATTTTGATCTTATACGCCTTTGTTGTCGGTTTGATGCCGAGCATAACACGCGCCGTCATCATGGCTTTGGTTGTTCTGTTCGGACTTTTCTTGCAGAGGAAACCGCAGATACTAAACTCCCTGGGATTTGCCGCGCTTGTTATTTTGGCTCTTAACCCATCGCAACTTTTCACGCCGGGGTTTCAATTGTCGTTCGCAGCGGTGATGTCGATCGCCTTCTTACACCAGAAAATTCTTGCGATGGTCCACAGAAGCTATCCAGCTTTAGAAGAACGTACCCTTCTAAATTCGATTGTTTCCCTTTCATTGTTAACGGTTGCCGCGACCCTCGGAACTGTTCCGCTTACCGTATATTACTTCAACAGGATCTCTCTCGTTAGTGTTATTGCCAATTTGTGCATAGTCCCGCTTGCAGGGATTTTTGCAACCATGACGTTCACCTCTATCGGCATGAGCGTGCTGTCGTCGTGGCTCGGCGGGATTTTCGGTGCCGCATCCCAATTGACCGGTTTTGTAATTCTCAAAATCAACTCGCTTCTCGGTTCGTCGAACTTCAGCAGCATGACGATTTCCGATTCCGGCTGGGTCTTTGCAGCTCTCTTTTATTTATGGCTTATTGCAGTAATTGCATTCCCCATGGCAAGTTCTTCGTCCGCTCAAAACTACCTCCGGAAAAAAATCATCTTTGCGATTCTTCTCGGTGCAAATTTCGTCCTCTACGGGGGATTTATGGGGCATCGAAAATCGGATACGAAATTGTACGTGCTGGATGTCGGCCAGGGTGATGCGATATATGTTGAGCTTCCGGATGGGAAGAACATGCTTGTGGATGCAGGGTTTAAGTTTAGAAATTATGATGTCGGTGAACGCATAGTGGTTCCTTTTCTACAGCGTCACGGTGTCCGAGAGTTGAACTATTTTGTGACAACACATTTGCACAGCGACCATATCGGCGGTGCAGCATCAATAATAGAAAAGTTTAAAATTGACAGCTTCATCTACCCTGATCAATCATCAAACTCGCAAGTGTGGCTGAATACTATGGCACATGTGAAGGCATTCAAAATTCCTGCAAGGATCGCGTCTGCAGGGATGATTTTAGATTCTTCTCCAACATGCAGAGTCTACGTACTGCATCCGAATCCAAAATATGTCGGCGAAGGCGGCCTCGCTTTTAAGACGAGACTGAACGATGGCTCGATAGTTCTGAAGGTGTGCATCGGAGGAAAGAGTTTTCTTCTTGCAGGAGACGCTGAAAAGCGTGTCGAGCATGATCTGGTAAAGATTTACGGACCATTTTTGTCCTCTGATGTTTATAAGGCGGGACACCATGGAAGCAACACGAGTTCGTCGGCGGAATTTCTGCAAACCGTTCACCCGGCTTATGCTGCAATTTCTGTAGGGATGAACAACAAATTCGGTCATCCATCTCCGGAAGTCATAGAAGAAATGAAGAGGGAGAATATCAAGATCTGGCGGACCGATTCAATGGGTGGAGCTTTCTTCGACGTCACCCCTGACACTGTGAGGCTTGTTCAGTGGAGATGAGTTGGCGGACAAAGGATAACGTGATGGAACAGTGATCGCTCATCAGATTATGGTGCCCGGGGCTAATCATGTAAGCATCCCTCGACTCCTTCGGAAGTAGTTTACGTTACAGTGATCATTTTTTCCATCGAGATGCTCAAGATTTTTTGTTTTTGCGGCGCAGAAGTCTTGTCGCGGTGCGAGCCAGACATGTTTCACACCTCGCAACGTACGCAGCGCCCCGTAACTTTCGAAAAAATTGAACGTTATGTCGCTGGCGAGCGGTTCGCAACCTTGATTTTTACTCTATGCAGGTTTAAATTTTACAGCAAAAAAATAAGGCGGAAAGTTTGATCACCCAGAGCTCCGATGACAAAAACCTGCAGGACGAGTTAAAAAATACCGGAAGCATTCCCGAACACATCGCCATTATCATGGATGGCAACGGCAGGTGGGCCAAGCAGCGGTCGCTTCCTCGAGTCGCCGGTCATCGAGAAGGCGTAGCTTCGGTTCGAGACATAGTCGAGGCATGCGGACAATTAGGAGTGAAACATCTTACGCTTTACGCATTCTCGACGGAGAACTGGAAACGGCCGGAGCAGGAAGTCTCGACATTGATGAGGCTTCTCGTCAAGGCGCTGAGGGATGAGACAGACAAGCTTCACGAGAACAACGTCCGGCTTACCGCCATAGGCGACCTTGAGTCGCTCCCTCTCATTGTCCAGAATGAACTGAATGACGCGTTGGAAAAAACGAAACGAAATACCGGATTGAATTTGAATCTCGCACTGAGTTATTCCGGCAGATGGGAGATAACGGAAGCGGTCAAGAGAATGATTGCCGACGCTATTGACAGGAAAATTTCTATTGACGATGTAAGTGAGTCCGTTATATCAAATTATCTCAGCACTTCGAGGATGCCAGATCCGGACCTGCTTATAAGAACAAGCGGCGAATTCCGATTGAGTAATTTTCTTCTGTACCAGCTTGCATATACTGAGATATATATATCAAAAGTTTATTGGCCGGAATTTCGAAGAAAACACCTTTACGAGGCGATAAGCGATTTCCAGAAACGTGAACGTCGGTTCGGGCTTGTGAGTGAACAAGTCAAACACCTGCAGACTTTTTAGTGAATTAAGCCGGAAGTATTCTTCAAGCGTGGATAACCTGCGGACCTTTCCTCCGTCTAAAGAAGTGTCGAGTTTCGGTAACAATTTGATTCATGGAGCCTTTTTTCGATAAATGAAAAATATTCTATTAGCGGTCATTATATTTACCGGCATTGCGAATGCTCAAGTTCAGAGTCCGCAGAAGGCAAAGCCTTTGAAAATTCTCGGGATATCGGCTGAGGGAAACAGACTTACTGATGCTGGTGCGATCATCAGATATTCCGGATTGAGGGTCGACGGCGAATTCACACCTGGGGGTGATGAGATACGCCAGGCAATAAAACAACTATGGTCCATCGGGATATTCTCCGACATCCAGGTTCTGATCGACAATCAGGTCGGTGACGGCGTTTATCTCCTCATTCGAGTGAAGGAATACCCCAGGCTGAATGATATCGTGTTGAAGGGGAATGATGAGCTGAGCGAGAAGGACATCAAGGATCAGATAAATCTTGTCAAAGGCCAAATCGTAAACCGACAGGACCTGAGCACCATTGTATATAACATAAAGAAGAAGTACGAGGACAAAGGGTATCTCCTTGCTAAGATAGATCCCGAACTTGTGCCGGTCGCCGATACCGCGGGTGCACCTGTCAATCTCGTCGTAAACGTAGATGAAGGCAAGGAAGTCAAGATCGAATCGATAACCTTCGGCGGCAACAGAGATTTTGACGACGGCGATCTGCGCGGTGCGATGGATGATACTAAGGAAAAAGTGTGGTGGATGTTCTGGAGGAGCGCGAAGTTTGATCAGAAGAAATACGATGACGACAAAGGGAAAATCCTTGACTTCTATAGAAAGAACGGCTACATAGATGCTTCGATACTCTCCGACTCAATATGGTACAGCCCGGACAAGGAGAATATGTTCATACATATTAACGTCGACGAAGGAAAGAAATATTACATCAGGCATATTACGTGGGAAGGGAATACAAAGTACCCATCTAGCATTCTGGATGAGCGGCTTGATTTGAAAGAGGGCGACGTCTACGACAAGGAGAAATTCGACGAAAATCTCCGCGGCAACAAAGACCAGACCGATGTCGCGTCCTTATACTTGGACACCGGTTATCTTACGTTCAGTGCCGATCCGGACGAAGTACGTGTTCCGCCGGATTCCGTGGACCTGAAAATAAAATTATACGAGCGGAATCAATTCCGCATCGGCGAGATCATTATTACCGGTAATACTAAGACCCAAGACAAAGTCATTCGTCGCGAGCTTTTTACAGTGCCGGGCGATTACTTTTCGCGTGCAATGATCATAAGAAGCGTAAGGCAGCTTTCGCAGATAAACTATTTTGATCCGGATAAAATTAAGCCTGATTATTACATCGTGAATGACTCCACGGTTAACGTGACTTACGATGTCAAAGAGAAATCGAGCGACACCTTCAATGCCTCGGTCGGTTACAGCCAGGCTTTTGGATTCACCGGTTCACTCGGTTTATCGTTCAACAATTTCGATATAGCTCATCCATTCGAGGGTGGGGCAGGTCAAGCGTTAACCTTTACCTGGCAGTTCGGAGTAAGCACCTACTATAGAACTTTCAGTCTCGGATTTAACGAGCCGTGGTTCATGGATACTCCAACTTCTCTCGGCGTGAACGTGTATGACACCAGACAGATTTACGGAGTTGACTTGAGAATGACGGGTGCCTCAGTGAGCGTCGGACGGAGATTTGATTGGCCCGACAGATATTTTCGTGGCGACTGGATCTTTTCGGGCCAGAAGGTCGATGTGGCAAACGGTGAAGCTTACGGTTACTTGAACGGCGATTACAGCGAATTTACGGCCACGCAGGTGATTTCCAGAAACAGCACCGATAATCCAATTTTCCCGACGATAGGATCGAATCTTTCGTTGACAGATGAAATAGCCGGTCCCCCTGTTCTGCCGGGGCAAATAAATTTTCACAAACACGTTTTCTCCGCAGACTGGTACACGTCGCTGCTCGGGACAAGCAGAGTTGTCCTGTACAGTGGAACAATGTTCGGGGTCGTCGGCGCTATAACAAATCATCCTATAGTTCAGATCAACGACGAATTTTTCATGGGTGGAACGGGGCTCGGCTACATTTCCACGACACCCTTGCGTGGGTACGACGATAGGGCTGTCGGTCCCAAATCCCCTGATACCCCGGGTGGAAATCCGCTTGGCGGGCTGGTCATGTTCAAGCAGACTTTCGAGATGCGTTTCTCTCTGCTGACCGATCCGATCCCGCTGTACTTGCTGTTGTTTGCCGAAGGTGGAAATGTATATAAAGATTTTCACCACACCGACATATTCCAGCTTGCCCGGTCGGCGGGTTTTGGCGCACGCGTTATGATTAATCCGATCGGCATGGTCGGATTCGATTATGGCTACGGTTTTGATTCAGTCGCTCCCAATTCTCCTCCTTCCGGCTGGCATTTCCATTTCCAGTTCGGAAGGGGCTTTTAAAAGCTGAATTTGTTAATTTTATAATCAATAAAGAAAGAGGTTAGAAGTGAAAGAAAAATCGGTTGTTTTGATTTCGGCTGCCGTCATTTTATCGGCACTCGGATTCATGTTTGCAGCATCGCCGAATAGCTCTCAATTGAAAATCGGCTATGTCAATTCCGCAACTATTCTCGATCAAATACCGGAAGCACAAGCGGCTCAAAGGAAGCTCGATGCGCTGATGAAAGCGTGGAGTGATACCGTCAACCAAATGTCGCAACAATATCAGGACAAGGCGGATGCTTATCAGAAACAATCCGCCATGATGACAGATCAAGCGAAACAGGCAGCACAGCAGGACTTGAACACTCTCCAGCAGCAGATTTTACAGTACCGACAGGAGAAAGTGGCGCAGGGCGGCGAACTCGATCAGACCCGCGAGAAGTTGATGAAGCCGATTCGCGATAAGGTTTATAAGGTTATCGCTCAAGTTGCGAAAGAAAAAGGAATGCAGTATGTCCTTGACAAGCGAGACGAATTGGCGATAATACTTTATGCAGACAAGAACTTCGATCTTACTTACGACGTGCTGGGCATTATAAATCGCGAAGGTAATTAAGACTTTATGAAAATTGTAGCTTCTAAAACGTGGATTCTTGCCTGTGCCATGATGGTTTCTTCTGTCGCCTTCGGGCAGCAGAAGATCGGGTGGGTCGATTCTCAAGAAATCATGAAACAGCTGCCGGATGCTGTCGAAGCGCAGGGCAAGCTTGATGCTCTCGTTGCGCAGTGGCAGGGTGAGATCAGCAAACTCCAGACGCAACTGCAACAGGAAGCCGACGATTACCAGAAGAGGCGTCTCATTCTCCCGGAGCAAGCCAGGGTACAGGAAGAGAACAAACTGGCAGACATGCAGAAGAAAGTATCCGATCTGAGAAATCAAAGATTCGGACAGAACGGGGACCTTTTTCAGCAGCAAAATAATATTATGCGGCCGGTTCAGGAAAAAGTAGTGCAGGCGATCCAGGACGTTGCCAAGGAGCAGGGTTATGATTATATCTTTGACAAAAGCGGCCAGGTCCTTTTGATGTATGCGAACGACAAATATGACGTCACTTCGCTTGTTCTCGATAAGTTGAAAATCCCGACGACGAACAAACCCGGTTCCACCACACCAACGCAGCCTACTCCCGTGCCGCAGAATACACAACCCGTCGTACACTGATGAGAGTTTCCGAAATCGCCCGTGAAATCGGAGCTCGCGTCGACGGGAAACCGGATGCTGAAATAATAGGCGTCGGGAAAATTGAAGAAGCAAAAGCCGGCGAAATTACTTTTCTTGCCAATCCGAAGTACGAAAAGTATGTTTCGACTACCTGCGCGACTGCAGTAATTGTCTCGGAAAATTTCAAAACAAATCGAAAAGACATTACGCTGCTCCGCGTGAAGGATCCGTATGTCGCTTTCGTTTTTGCATTAAAAAAACTGGCGCCTTCCCGCGACCTTCTTCCGCCCGGAACGCACCTGGCGGGCCACATATCTTCGAAGGCAAAGTTGGGGAAGGATGTACGGATTGGCGCTTGTGCCATCATATTGGATAATGCGCAGATCGGGGACAGAACAATGATTTTTCCCGGCAGCGTCGTGGGAGAAGATGTGGAAATCGGCGAAGACTCGGTGATTTATTCAAATGTGACTATTTACCAGGGATGCAAAATCGGAAACAGGGCCACGATACATGCCGGTACGGCCATCGGAAGCGACGGTTTTGGATTTGCGCCGAAGGATGATGGCACATACGAAAAAATTCCGCAGCTGGGAATTGTCGTTATCGAAGACGATGTTGAGATCGGGTCGAACTCTTCGATCGACCGTGCCACTTTGGGCGAAACCAGGATTTGCAGGGGCGTTAAGATAGATAACCTGGTACAGGTTGCCCACAACGTCATAATAGGAGAGGATACGGTCATCGCGGCACAAAGCGGAATTTCTGGAAGCACGAAGATCGGCAAGCACTGCATGGTCGGCGGGCAGGTGGGCTTCGCGGGCCACCTTGAGATTGCCGACAACACGAATTTCGGCGCACAGTCAGGAGTGCCGAAATCGATAAAGGAGACCGGAAAAACATATTTGGGTTATCCTGCCAGAGAGCTGCGGGACACCCATCGGATCTGGGCAGCTTCGGAAATGCTTCCAGGGATAATTCGTGAATTCACCAAGCTGCAGCACAAAGTCGAAGAATTGGAAAACAAGATGAAAGGCCGCAGCTGATAAGGATCGCCGTTTTGCTGCGGGCAATGAGTCGTTGGCTGCTAACTAAATTGTTATTGAAACAGAAAAAGAGAGAGTAATATCATAGATGCTTGTTCAACAGCGTACCATTTCAAAAAGCGTTTCTTTTTCCGGAGTGGGTCTTCATACCGGACTCGAATCGACAATCACGTTTCTTCCCGCACCAGAAAATCGCGGAATTGTATTCCGTCGCACGGATGTCGGCGGCAACCCTGAGATTCCTGCGATTGCTGACTACGTGGTCGACGTTTCGCGAGGTACGACCCTCGGCATCGGCGATGTCAAAGTTCATACCGTAGAGCATGTGCTGGCGGCGATCGCGGGCCTTGAGATTGACAACATAGTAATCGAGGTAGATGCGCCCGAGCCGCCTGTGGGCGACGGCAGCTCAAAACCGTTCGTCGATGCGTTGTCGAGCGCTGGATTTACACAGCAGGACGCTCCCAAGGATTATCTCATCATCGACCAGACGGTTGAGTACAAAGATGATAAAAAAGATGTCGACATGGTGGCACTTCCGCTTGACGATTTCAGAATTACTATAATGATCGACTACAAGAATCCCGCACTCGGAAGCCAGCACACCGGCCTATTCTCTCTTGAAGAAGAGTTTGTAAAAGATTTTGCTTCGTCGCGGACTTTCTGCTTCCTGAAGGAAGTCGAGATGCTGCACGAGAACGGCCTCATAAAAGGCGGGAACCTTGACAACGCGATCGTAATAGTTGATGATGACATGACTCCCGAAGAGTTGAAGAGACTCGGGAAGAGACTGGGAATAAACGGATCGATCATTTTAGGATCGACAGGAATTTTGAACGATAAGGCACTGCGGTACAAGAACGAACCGGCTCGTCATAAGCTTCTGGATCTTATCGGTGATCTTGCGCTCGTCGGCGCGCCGATGAAGGCCCAGATACTTGCAGCGCGGCCCGGACATCCGCATAACGTGGAGTTCGCAAAGAAGATTCGAAAACTTTACCAGCAAAAGAAAATAGTAAAGAGGTACCAGTTTACTAAAACCGCAGGCGTAATCTTCGATCTTGAGGCAATAAGGCGAATACTTCCGCATCGTTATCCGTTTTTGCTCGTTGACAAAATCGTCGACTTTAAGCTGGACGAAAAAGTCGTCGGAATAAAAAATATTTCCGCCAACGAGCCTTTTTTTGAAGGGCACTTCCCGTCCAGGCCTATCATGCCGGGGGTCCTTATAGTGGAAGCCATGGCACAGACCGGCGGTATTCTTCTCCTGAACGGGTTGGAAAATCCCGACGGCAAATTGGTCTATTTCATGGCTCTGAACAATGTGAAGTTTAGAAGAACAGTCGTGCCGGGCGATCAACTGGTAATGCAGGTCGAGATGATTTCCCGCAGGAGCAAGATGGCGGTATTGGCGGGGAAGGCTTTTGTAGACGGCACTCTTGTGGCCGAGGCTGAAATGACCGCGGCAATAGTCGATGCGAACAGCAATGGCTCCAATTGAGTTCGCCAACAGATCGGGTTTGGAAAACCAACTCAAAGTGATTTGTAAATGCCAACTTCAATAGATCCGAGAGCGGTCGTCAGCCGAAAGGCACAGCTGGGGAACGAAGTAAGCATCGGTCCTTTTACGATTGTCGAAGATGATGTTACGATTGGCGATGGCTGCAAGATAGCTGCGAATGCGCTGATCGCGAACGGTGCACGCATCGGGAAAAATTGTGCCATTCATCACGGCGCCGTCGTTTCGAATGCCCCCCAAGATCTGAAATACCGGGGAGAAGAAACCATAACAGAGATCGGCGACAATACGTTGATCCGCGAATTTGTAACCGTGCATCGTGGTACAGCGGAAACAGGGAAAACTGTGGTCGGTGCCGATTGTCTTTTGATGGCGAACGTCCATGTCGCTCACGATTGCAGGGTCGGAAACAAATGTATTCTGGCAAACGTCGTAGCACTCGGCGGGCACGTGACACTTGGCGATTGGGTTATAATCGGAGGATTAACACCTGTACACCAGTTTGTCAGCATCGGCTCTCACGTCATGATAGGCGGCGGCTTCAGGGCCGTACAGGACGTGCCGCCCTATGTGCTTGCCGGCCGCGAGCCGCTGCGATACGAAGGTGTGAACGTGATCGGACTTCGCAGGCGTGGATTTACACGGGAACAAATAGAAAACATCGAAAAAGCCTACCACGTTTTGTATTCATCCGGTCTGCTGTTCAGCGAGGCCATCAAGAAAATCGAAAACGAGTTTCAGCATTCTGAAGAAATCTGTACCATCCTGGAATTTTTGAAATCTTCTTCCCGCGGCATCATCCGCAAATAAAAGAGGTTACAATCGGTCCTGTTCCAAAAAATCTATATGACGGCGTGCGCCAACCACACCTTCCCATATGCAAAGCAAATATGATTGAACGAGAGATGGAGAGGGACACTCACCTTCAACCATCGGCTGATCGAAATTGGATTTGCGTCGACACGGGTGAACATGACGGCAGGTTCAACATGGAGTTCGATATCCGACTCGTGAACGAGTTTGACCTGGATGACACTCCGATTCTCCGTTTTTATTCATGGAAGCCTTATTGCATTTCGCTTGGAAAGAACCAAAGTTATTCTGATGTAAATACTGCACTCGCGGCACGGGATGGGATTGAAGTTGTGAAACGGCCTACTGGTGGAAAGGCTGTTCTCCATGGAGAGGAATTGACTTATTCAGTTGTGATGAATACGAGCGGGTTGAAGGTCCGCGAAAGTTATAATCTGATCAGCAAGGCACTTGCAGAAGGTTTAGGGATCATCTGCGGCGACCTGGAATTATCTCAAAGCTCAGCGGATTTCCGAAAGCTGTTCCATGATCCTTCAACGATACCGTGTTTTGCGACATCCGCTGTTTACGAAGTCGAATGGCACGGGAAAAAAATTGTCGGGAGCGCGCAGCACAGATTTGGCGACGTTTTGCTTCAACATGGCTCCATACTGGTTGGGAATTTTCACAAACAAATTGTGAAATACCTCAACGTTGACGATGAGGTTAGGCGGAAAGCATCGGCCGATCTCGATTCACATACGGCTGTCCTGGAAGAAATCCTGGGAAGGAAAATCGATCCTGCGGAAATAAAAGACTCGATCAAAATCGGATTTGAAAAAGTGTTTGGTGCAAATTTCTCTGAGAACTTAACAGGTGTTGCAGCTTGTTAGATCTTTTTCTAAAGGAGGATATCATGGCTGAGGTTGAAAAATCCAAGGTGGTAACGACCCGGACTGTAATTCAATTGAAAAACAACGGCGTAAAGATAGCCGTATTGACGGCATATGATGCCATTGTCGCCCGCATACTCGATGAGTCGGGAATCGATATTATCCTCGTCGGCGATTCCCTCTCGAATGTTGTGCAAGGAAACGACACGACGATTCCGGTAACTCTCGAAGAAATGATCTACCATGCAAAGATTGTCGTTCGAGCGGTGAAGCGTGCGCTTGTAGTCGTCGATATGCCGTTTATGAGTTTTCAAGTCGACGCGCAAGATGCCATCCGAAATGCGGGAAGAATACTGAAAGAGACCGGCGCTGGTGCCGTCAAGGTGGAAGGAGGCAAAGCAATCGTCGAATCTGTTCGAAGGATGACGGAGATTGGAATCCCTGTCATGGGACACCTTGGATTGACGCCCCAGTCCATAAATAAATTCGGCGGATATAAAACTCGCGGTTTGGAGAAAGATGAAGCCGCGAAAATCTTATCCGATGCAAGACTTCTCGAGTCTTCAGGTGCATTTGCGGTCGTGCTGGAAAAAATCCCTGCACGGTTGGCCGCGAAAGTCACGAAGAGCATCAGGATTCCGACGATCGGAATCGGGGCCGGCGTGCATTGCGACGGACAAGTGCTCGTCTATGCCGACATGGTCGGGCTGACGCAGGAGTTCAAGCCGCGATTCGTACGCCATTACGAGAACCTTGCGGAAAAAATGCACGATGCCTTTGTGAGGTACATCGGGGACGTGAAAAACGGAAAATTCCCATCGAAGGAAGAAAGCTACTAGTGAATTTCCAGTGGATACGTTTGGGGATCGCTTGTCTTTGAAATAGAGGCTGTGTAAATTCTTCTGGTACCTGATCCGAGTAGAATGGGTCAAGGTAAGATTGCCTGGTGCAAAGGTGTGATTGTTGTGCAAGAAGCTATAGTGAGTTGAAATATGTCAGGGCGATATTTCGCAGATATTCGGGGGGAGTCGTGTCGCGACAACATACACATATGATTGGTCGGGATAAAGCAGTTTTCCTGATTGTCTCCCTAACCTGCTTGGAAATATGCTTTATGACGTCTCTTGTTCCCAACGGATTCTCACAAGCCAGAACTACCGCAGATTCGAACCAGAGCGCGGATACTACACGTTTAATTTCCACGCTTGGCATCGAGCATATTCAAGTTGCTTCGTTGCCAATGCAGAGAATGGTGACGAAGATCCCGGAAGAATTAGCACAAGCGACAGATGCTTTTACAGGTAAGCCGTCGCGAAAGGCGGTGAATGTCAACATAGTCGTGAGTCCCGAGGAAGCAAAAGACGCAGCAGTCACTGTCGTGCAGAAAAGCAAGATGACTATCGAACCAGGCTCAATAACTGTTTCCTGGATTACTCCCGATACAATCGGGACGTGGAGAGCGCCTCTTTCATTGGCTCTGCTTGAAGGAGACTACGATGTTGCGGCGACGAAGGCTGGTTTCAGGTGTGTGGAGGAATCCATCAAACTTTATGATACCCGGGACCGTGAAGTATCGATGGACATGCTCTCGCTTGAGTACTTGCGGCGACAAAGAGAACAATGGGGCACGTGTAAATGGATCAGTGCAGGAGTTGCTGCCTGTGCAGGACTATCTACGCTTTTCTTTTACGAAAGGATCGGGACATACACAAACAGGTACAATACGGCAGTGGGCCTCTCTGATATTCAAGCAGACAAGAATTCCGTGAGGACGAATCAGAATTCATATAGAATATCGTCCACAGTAGCTTTCAGTGCTGTCGGTAGTTTTCTTATAACGTGGTTGATTCAAAGCTTATACCACGAATGATAATCATGAAAAGTAGATTGCACCTTTTTATTGTGATCCTTCTTCTTGCTTTTATCTCTCTATCGTGCACCAAGAAGGTCGAGTTTAACAACCCGTTCGATCCGAGTGTATCATTGGCTCCGCCAACCAATCTTCGCGTAGCGTCGGTGACAGATAGCTCTCTGTTATTTCAATGGAGCGACCACTACATCATCCGCAGCGAAGCTCAAACGTCGATTGCATCAATCATGTTCGAGGGAAGCTTTGATGATACTGTTTTTTCAGTGATAGACACTTTCAGTGCAACCGACACGACGGGGATTGTAAGCACAAAATTTGATACCACCAGTCAGACGCAATACTTTCGCATCTTTGCAAAGATAGGTGAGAGAACATCAACTACTTCAAACGTGGTAGCCTGGATAAAATCGTCGATCAATCCATTCGGACTCTCATTAACAAGTGTTAGTGAATACGGGCGCACGCTAAACTGGCGTGAGTCGTCTTCCCTTGTTGAAAAATTTCAAATCGAAAGAAAAGCAGGAACCATTGGAAGTTTCGATGTTATCGGAGTAACTCCTCCCAGCGTCACGAATTTTCTTGATACAGCAATAATTCTTACGAACACCACTTATTATTATCGAGTCTGTGCGATTTTACGAGGGGGTCTTAAGAGTCTCTATGATACGGCTTCGATTTATATTTCATTTCCTCCACCAAGTAATTTGATGATGAGTGCTAGCGATTCCAGCAGCATCAGCTTGACTTGGTCAGACAATTTTACAGGATTAGTTGGTTCTGAAATCCAAAGAGGCGAGGACAGCATTACCTTCGTGACAGTTGGCACTGTTGGGCCCGGTATAACTAAGTTCACCGACATTGGTCTCGATAGAAGCAAGATGTATTATTACAGACTGAGAAATTTCACCCAATACAACAAATCTCCATATTCCGCTTCCATTAGAATTTTCTATGGATGCGACTCACTCCACCAATTGACGACCCTGCCGTTTTCCGTACCAGTTTCAGCGGGCTATACATTTGGTTCAATTTACGTGAGCAGGCAGGGTAACGTAGCAATGTTCTGGTCAAAAGATGGTACGATAACCGTTTGGGATGTAGTTTCCAGATTGATACTGCACACTTTTTCTCAACTTGGGACGATCGGCCGGGTTGGCTTGAGTGGAAATGGAGCAGTCCTAGGTATTATGGATAGTTCCGCCGGTTCGTTTTCTCTTTATTCGACCACCGATGGACATCTTGTACGGGAAATTACAATAGCACCTCCAGCTGTTGATTTGGAAATGTCAAATGACGGTCTCTCGCTGATTACTTCGGGTGGTGATGACACTATTCGCGTTTGGAACGTCGAACGTGGCTCAGTGATAGCCTCGATGACTGGCATTCAGAAATCTCCCACCTCCTTGTTTTTGACGGAAGGCGGGGATACTCTCGTTTCAGGAGGTGGAAACACACTTTGTTTCTGGGATTTACATTCTGGATCCTTACTTCAGACAACTTCGGGTGGATATTTTAACAAACCTATTTACAGGTTAGCCAATGGCAATTGGGTTGGCGCAAATTTCGACGATTCCGGTGTCAGGGTCTTTGGTCTTTCAACTGGAGCCACCATACTTACAATACCGACACGATTGTCGGACCTGTCATACACTTCTTGGTTTTTATCACCTGATGGCGCGACGCTGTTCGCAGGTGGGAGTGACGGCTTCACTGCCTATAATCTGATTCCTGCACCTCCAGTCGCGGCCGGATTTGCCGATTACCCGGCGACGTGGATTATCGCGCGAATGGGGGAAAGCAGTAAGTTTATTGCAAAGGATGAACTCAATTATTATGGTGGAGCGCCGATTATTTTTGAAATGAAATTTGATTGGATAACTCAAACTTCAGGTTTCAATGGAGGCTTCCGATGAAGTTGACGGTCGGAAAATCTTGAGACTATTATTTAGAGGATATTTGATTGTCCTTTTTGCGAGGCAAATCGACCTGAAGGTGCAGAAGATCTTTACCGGGATATTAGCCGTCCAAATTCTAATAAGGGTTACCGCGTCTTTCTTCATCCTTTCTTTGTCTTCGTGCGGCTTCATCGAGCCGAAGCCTGCAATTAACAGCCAAGCTGGACATGTGCCTGGATTAAGATTACTCGTTTTCAAAAACGGTCAGCATGTTGCCGGGACTATCAACTTGACTGTTGTTCCAGATTCGATGCCGGCGCAAATTACCCAACTAAACCTAAGCGTGGACTCTACTTCGGTTAGCCCGCTCAGTCTTAACACGACTAATTTTTCACAGGGCGACCATGTTCTGCACTTCACTGCGCGATTGACGAGTCCAACTTCAGGATTTGTGAATTATCAGAACGGTGTCGTTGATACATTGAACGTGACGCTGAACTTTGACCAGACACCCGCTAGAGCGGTATCAGGTCTTTCAGTTTCAAACTCAAACGCGCATCCTGTCCTGTCTTGGTCGCCCAATCCATTCTCGACTTTTCTTTGTTACATCGTTCGTAGAAATAATACAATCATCGATAGCATATTTTCTGAGACGACGGCCTCTTTTGTCGATACTGGCTATACTCTCGCTGATTTTGATAGAGTAAGTTATGATGTTGGTACGTCGAATTGCGGGAGCGTTGCATATTCGCCGGCCATGACCTTTCAACTTGGACAATTTTTGTCGCTGATTCCTATATCGGGCAATCTGGACTACTCCAATGTGACAGGCGTTCTAGAAAATCTTGGCGATAAGGTTATCTTTGAATCCGATTTTGGCATTTTGCACAGCGACTTCTCGGTTGACTTCTACAGCTTTCTTGTGTCCATGTCTACTCAAACCCATAATATCCTGTCTCAAGCAAAAGTTCAATCAACGTGGATGGACTATACTCCAGGGCCTTACGCAAAGAGTCTTGATGCAGCAAGAATTTTTGGGGTTCAACCATACACTGGTACCATCATTGTACTTGATACTAATCTTCAACAACTGAGTTTGTCTTCTGTGAGTTTCGGATCCCCAAGAAACCTGTTCGCCGTAGGTTGGGCGGACAACTTATATTCCTCCGATGGTAATGGAACTTTATACGTATACGCCTCGGACGGTACCCGCATTAACTCTTACGAAAATATACTTGGTGGTCAGGCACGGTTTCTCAGCATATCTCCCGATGGCACGACTATGCTCGCCGCGGACAACAAGGGAATTAAGAGCTTTGCGCTCAGTCATGACTCGGTAGTCTTCAAACTTCAGTCCCCGATCAAAGATCAGTTGGGGTTGTTCCATTGCGATTGGAACGACTCCTTAGTATTCATAACAAGGCAGAATGCAATAGTTGAGGGGTGGGATGTAGGAACACTTAAATCTCTCGGTTCCTTTCATCCGTCAGCAGGTGTGCCGCAAGTATCGAGCGTTACTGCGCTAACCGCTAATTCAAGATACCTTTATGTCGCGTATACCGTCCGGTATAACAATGGGCCTGCTAGCATTGTTGTAGAGTATGACGTTTCTACCAGGCAACAAACGCGCTCCTGGATATTTCCATCCGTAGTCCAATCGCTCCTTGGTTCTGAGAAAGGTCGTTATCTTTTTGCCTGTACTTCTAGCAATCAATGGATCGTTGACCTTGGAGTTGGACAGTTATGAAACGAGTAATCTTTCGTTTAGTTTTGTCATTGTTCGTCTTTCGTCCAGCCTTTTCTCAAAACTATATTCCCATCGATATCTGGCAACCGTTTATATCTGTCGGATATGAATCTGCATCCACTGGTGACGTGAGCATTTTCTATCATAATATCGTCCAATCGTACCGCGACCAGGGAATTCCAGTTCCCACTCAAACCGATTTCGGCCGTACGTTGGCGGTTAATGGCGGTTTTCTTTATTGTCCGATAGCGTCTATATGGTTTGGTCTCTCCATGGGTTGTCTCTACTCACCGGCTTTCTCAGACTATCAGGACTATGCTGGTACACTGAAAGTTGACGGATCGGTTGTAACGTATCCAATAACAATTATAACACAATATAAATTGACTGACGTCGGTTCCTTTCCGATCCTGATCATTGTGAAACCCGGTTTCAGTTATTTTGCATCTAAGATTACTCAGGATCTTGAATTTGCAGGTTCCCCTCAAAACGATTTTCATTCCAAAATCTCAAGTTATAGTTGGGCATTCTGCATCGAGGCCGGCCTCGGAACGTCTGTTCAGATCGGAAGGATTACTGCGACGATCGAATCGGGGTACCATCTTTCAGGTGTCGGACCTCTGGATTATCATCAGAACCCTGGACCGGCGAACGATCCTTACTGGGGTGAAAGACATTTCATGTGGTCGATGGGGCAGTCGGGTTTCATTGTCCGCCTCACAACTGGATTCAATCTATAGGGACAATCATTGTTTAATCACTTGAATCATAGCGGAAAAGATTTCAATGGAACATTGTATTAACCATCCCGGCAAAAAAGCACTCTCTGTCTGTCATGGGTGTGGAAAAAATTTTTGCGAAGTCTGTTTAGACGAAGGCCGGGAATTCTATTACTGCAAAAACCCTGCTTGTCAGGAATTGTTAAAGAAAGACAAGAAGGTTGAGCTGCTGCCGGAAAAAATGATGTGCCCGGTCTGTTCCAGCGAGTTGGAACTTTCTAACGAGGATAGGACTTCGAAGAAATTCCACTGTCCGGAGTGTAAGTCGTTTGTCGATTTAACTGAGGATCCGCCGAAAATCTGGGACGACAAGAATTATTTGCTTTTACTTACTACTATGAACCAGGGCGACATTGCTGTGATCAAGTCACTTCTGGACAACGCAAACATAGATTACTATGCATTTGACGAGGATTTTCTTTCCATGAGACCTTTGGTTCAACCGGCAAGATTTTTCGTGGCTGAAAGTGACGTTGAAAAGGCGAAGGAAATTATGGAAAGCCTGAACCTCAATTTCTTTGGGATCACGAGACGGAATAAAATTGAAGAGTAAATCATAATGGGCCGGATGGCTTATCTATAACCTTTCGCGGTATTCCTTGGCCAGACGTTCTCACGAAGCTTGACATTCAATCCATGGCACGCTAAATTATGCTGAAGTTTTATTGAAGAGCTTTATTGAAATATCGCGGCGGGGAAAAGAGGTAACCATTTCAATATCGTCTAGAAGAGGGTAACAAAATTCTTTATCCACGTAATCTTAGATTAAGAGTTTTCCTGAACGGATATTTTTTGGAACCTTTCAAGTTTTTGTTGAGCGTCAAACGGGTAATTAATGGCGAAAGCGGTCGCGAACGTTTTGAATTTTCATTGTGCCCGTCTGGTCGTCCCGGGAAACCCATTTATGTCGGGATAGATAGAGGAATTTCTTGGGACGCACAAGCGATCTCTGGAGCTGGCTACATTCTTAGGAGGTATTAAAAATGCCGAACGGCAAGGTGAAGTGGTTCGATGGGAAAAAAGGATTCGGGTTTATTGAGCAGGAAAATGGACCTGAAATATTTGTCCACTATACGGACATAAAAACCGACAAACAATATAAAACTCTCGACAAAGGTGTCGAGGTGGAGTTCGAAATTGTTGAGGGCGCCAAGGGACTCAAAGCTGTTAACGTTACCGTGAAGTAGAACCAAGGGGCACAGAGGAAAAACGCGACAGGACCTCGCCGCTTTGTGCCTTTGCATCTCTGTACCTTTGTGCCTATCTTTTGAAACATAGAATGAAGACGATGAGTTTTGAATTTAAATCGAAAGACATCGAGAACATCGGCGTCGTTTTAAAAGTAAAGCCGGTAAAACGCGGCAACTTTTATCGCTTCGATTTGGATGACAAAAAATCCAAAAGAAAACTTTCGGTAGAAATTTATCCGGCAATCAAAACAGGGAAACAAAGCGGGAATTTGATTTCAGTTTATACAATCAATTCTCATCTCCAATTGCATCAGTGTACGGGTTATCTTGCTTCTGAAATGCTTGGGGAGGTGACGTTTTATTCCGAGATGGACGGAAAGATCAGCGGGTTGATTATCGAACGGGAAGCAGGGTGCTCACTTTATGCGAACGTCGATAGGAGCGTCCTTTCGGGAGACTTTACAAGGTTCGGACCGGAAGTTATGTTGAGCAGCATTGCACTGTCGCTTGCGGAGACGCAATTGTCCGCGGGTGTAAAAGGCAAATCCCGCGTCTCCACCGGTTCATAGCCTCGGGGGTCGTCCGATCCGAAGGGATTCTCCAGGAGAGGTCCGCCGCGGGCGGACATTCGGACAAGTGAAAACACGAGTTTTTTACGAACATAGACATGCTCCGAAGTTTGATCATGGTACACTTGCGTTGCTTGTTCGGCGCATCTTGCGGGAAGAGGGGAAGAAATCCGATAATATTAATGTGGTACTTGTTGACGATGAATATTTGAAGGAAGTAAACAAGAAGTTCCTGAACCACGACCATAGAACTGATGTTATATCCTTCGACGTCGGAGAAGATGGAATAATAGATGGGGAGATTTATGTCAGTGTGGATCGTGCGATAGTGCAAGCAAGACGATATAACGTTTCTCTTGAGAAAGAGATAACGAGATTAATCATTCACGGGATTCTTCATCTTTCAGGATGGGACGACGCGTCTCGGTCACAAAAATTACGAATGAGAAAGCGCGAAAATGTATTCATCGAGGCGTTTTGTAAGAAATAAGCTGACCTTTCGAAGGAATCAGAGATCCTTCGAACCTCCGGGAGAATGGAGGATAACTTGACTTTGGCAATTTTCAACGTATATTTGTTTTAAGGATGAGAATAGAATGCAAGAGAAAATCGTAGAGCTTATCGTCGTTTTGATGCGTGAGATAAGACAGGCTCGTGACATTTCCAAGGTCGATGTCTCAAAATTGAAGGATAACGGTTACAGTCAGTCTGAAATTTCGACAGCGCTGAGCTGGATCTACGACAAGATGAATATGCGCGAGCCTTTGAAAAATGTCAAAGGCCCGCGTGCGAGATCGTACAGGATGTTCCATGAAGCGGAAAGGCAGATCATCACTAAAGACGCGCGTGGATTCCTGGTCGAAATGTACGAGTTGGGCCTGATAGACCACCTCGATATGGAAAATATTATCGAGCGGTCCATGATGTCCGGGTTAAATATCGTAGACCGCAATGAGGTCAAATCGATTGTGGCGGGCGTCCTGTTTGAATATAATTCTCCGAATAAACCAGGCAGCCGGATTTTGCTTAATAGTTCAGATACGATAAACTAAATTCAAGAATCGAAGGCTAAGAGTCGAAAACAATTCCGTTGGATCAACAGACCGTTTGAAGCGGGACAATCTTTTTAATTTCATAAAATCAGCGTAAAAAAATGGCAAAGAAACTTGTAATTGTAGAATCACCTGCAAAAGCTAAAACCATAAATAGATATTTGGGAAGCGATTTTGTCGTCGAAGCATCAGTCGGTCATATAAAGGATCTGCCCAAGAGCAAATTGGGCGTCGATATCGAGCGAGGGTTCGAGCCGGAATACAAAACGATCCGGGGTAAAAGCGAAACGATCAAGAAACTCAAAGACCTTTCCGAAAAAGCTCAGCAGGTTTACATCGCTACCGATCCCGACCGCGAAGGCGAGGCAATCGCTCAACATATTGCGGAAGAGTTGAAGCAGGATTCCGATAAAGTTTTTCGCGTGCTCTTTACGGAAATAACGGAGTCCGGAATTTCAAAGGCGATGGAAAATCCTCTGAAGATAGATTCGCATCTGGTATATGCACAGCAAGCACGCCGCGTCATGGATAGGCTTGTCGGATATAAAGTCAGTCCTTTGATTTGGAAAGCTGTTTACCCGGGATTGTCGGCTGGACGAGTGCAGTCCGTCGCGTTGAAATTAGTGTGCGAACGTGAAAACGAGATAAAAGATTTTCTGCCGATTGAACACTGGTCTATTCTCGGAAAATTCCGAACGGTCGAAGATCCTTCGCACGGGAAAAAGGCGGAGGAATTTGAAGCGAAGCTTTACTCGATAGGGGAGAATGACTTAAGAGACCCGCAGGGAAGTGCGAACTCGAAAGAACGCGACAAAATATTTTATATCAAGGATCAAGAAAGCGCTGCCAAACTTGCGCAGGAGATTCTCGGTGAGAAATACAGGGTGGCTTCGATTGCCAGAAAAGAGCAGAAGAGGAATCCTGCTCCTCCGTTCATCACAAGCACACTTCAGCAGGCATCCTCCACTCGACTCGGTTTCTCTCCGAAACGGACCATGATGCTTGCACAGCAGCTTTACGAAGGCGTCGACCTCGGGCCGGAGGGGAGAGTCGGCTTAATCACGTACATGAGAACCGATTCTACTCGTATCAGCGAAGAGGCGATCAATGCCGCGCGCAGTTATATCAAGAGTGAATTTGGCGATGAATTCCTTCCTAAAGATGCCAGACATTTCAAAAAAGCAAAAGCGTCCCAGGATGCACACGAGGCGATAAGACCTGCTCATATGGAATATCTCCCTCAAGTAGTCAAGAAATACCTGCCGAGAGAGACGTTCTTGCTTTACGATTTGATATGGAAACGATTTGTCGCTTCCCAGATGAATCCGGTAGTCTACGACCAGATCACAGTTTCAATTGAAGGGGGTAAATTTGTTTTTAAAGCATCCGATTCCCGTGTGAAGTTTGCCGGTTTTCTCCAGGTCTATGACATTACGGCAGAAGATGCTGACGTGTCCAGGCCGGATGAGGACGTCGATGAACTCCAGAAATTCAAGCTGCCGGCGACTCTAAAGGAAGGCGAGCAGGTAAATCTTGAGGATATTTTTCAGCGCCAGCATTTTACAAAACCGCCTGCCCGTTATACTGAGAGCAGCCTCGTCAAGGAACTTGAGTCGCTTGGAATTGGAAGGCCTTCAACGTATTCTGCAATTGTTTCTACGATCGAAGATAGGGGCTACGTCGAATTGAAAGAGCGAAAGCTGTATGCGACAGACCTGGGAATGAACGTAAACAAGATTTTGTCGGCAAATCTTCCTGAGTTTTTCGATGTGAAGTTTACTGCCGAGATGGAATCGGAGCTTGACGAAATTGCAGGCGGGAACAAAAAATATCTGGATGTCATGAAGGAGTTCTACTCGCCGTTCGATACCGCGGTCAAGAAAGTCGAGGAAAAGATGGACGAGATAAAGTCCACGGTTGACGGTCAGCAGGTTGACTGTGATATCTGTGGTGCGCCAATGGTAATAAAGTGGAGCCGGCGCGGAAGATTTCTCGCGTGCAGCAGGTATCCGGAATGTAAGAACACGAAACCGATCGACGCGCACGATGACAACAATCGTCCGACGGGTGACAAGTGTCCCGAATGCGGCGGCGACCTTATCTACAAGAACAGCCGCTTCGGCAAGTTCATCGGCTGTTCAAATTATCCGACATGCAAATTTACGAAGAGCATCACGACAGGAGTGAAGTGTCCGGAGTGCGGCAAGGGAGAGCTTGCCCAGCGATTTACCAAGAAAAAGAGAATTTTCTACGGCTGCACAAACTACCCGAATTGTAAGTATGCGACGTGGGATAAACCCGTCAACATCCCATGTCCGCTCGGTGATTCTCCATTTCTGCTTGAGAAATATTCCAAGGCAAAGGGGAATTACTACAAATGTCCAAAATGTGAGAGCGAGATCTCTCCCGAAGAGGTCTCTCCGAAAAACAAGGAAGATGTGGCGGCGGGATCGAACGGAAAGATCGAAATTGCAGCGAAGTGAAACTGCGTGAATTAATAGATTCTTTTCTCGAATTTCTAAAAAAGGAAAAGGGAGCATCGGAAAAAACTCTCTCTACCTACGAGCAGTCGTTGAGGGAATTCGATAATTTTTTGTGTGAGTATTCGGGTGGTGCGGACCCTTCTATCAATAGTCTGTTGGAAGAAAGTGTTCGGGGTTTTCTTGTCGAACTCGACAAACGGCATAATAATAGAAGGACTGTCCGGAAGAAACTTTCAAGTATAAGATCCTTTGCAAAATATCTCGTGAAGTTTGAATACGTTGAGCGCGATTTCACTGGTTTCATCAGCACTCCGAAAGCGGCTAAGCCGATCCCGGTCTATATAGAGGAGGAGGGAATTAGAAATCTGCTTGGAGCGACTCCGAAAAGTGCGAAGGACTTCCGAGATATAGCTATGATAGAGCTTCTTTACGGAACCGGGATGCGCGTGAGTGAGTTATGTAATTTGGACGAAAAGGACATCGATTTTGACAGCAGGCTCGTTACGGTTTTGGGAAAAAGGAGGAAGCAAAGAGTTATTCCCGTGATCGACAGGGCGATTGATGCTGTCAGGAATTATTTAAAAGTAAGGGACGAAACATCTGGCAGAAAGGTGAGTAATCTTTTCGTTTCATCTAACGGGAAGAGAATGCTCCCGGCTTCCGTATATCGCATTGTCGCGAGGAGAATTCGAGAAGTATCGGACGTTGAGCGAAGGGGTCCTCACACACTGCGTCATTCGTTTGCGACACATCTTCTAAACCATGGTGCAGACCTCGAAGCTGTTCGGCAACTTCTAGGTCATGAGAGTCTGTCCACGACCCAGGTTTATACTCATCTCTCTGTTGAACAGTTGAAAAAAATATACAAGAGTGCTCATCCGCGCGCGAAATAATTCCATTGTCCGACGGGTCAATTGGGTAAGAATTAAAGATCGTATCGGATGTGCCGATAGATAAAAATAGGAGGAATCTTATGAACATCAGCATCACTTCCAGGCATTTTAAAGCTGACCCGGCTCTCAAATCATACGCTGAGGACAAGGTTTCCAGACTTGACAGATTTTTTGACGGAGTCGTGCGCTGCGACGTCATTTTCCTGAATGAACATTCCAAACCGAACGGAACCGACAAGATGGTCGAAATAAAACTTGCCGTGCACAACAAAGTCTTGACAGCACAGGAGACCACCAACGATTATTTCAAAGCAGTCGATAAAGTGGTCGATAGGCTCGAAGGACAGTTGGTGAAATTCAAACAGAGGCTCCGCAAAGTATAGAAATCGCGGAGTTCGACACTCATAATAGTCTGCGTCTGACACGCGTTCCCTTTTTGCTCAGGTGCATTTGCGCCGTTTTATTTATATATTTCTTGTGTCATGGCATCGCGCGTTTGGGAAACCAAGGAAATAAGGCGAAAAGACATCAGCGTCGGCGAGCTTTACAAGTTAGCCCACGACAGGACAAAGCTGCGTCCGATAAACGGGGATGTCGGCTTCGGAAGACTCATAAACGACAAGAATGTTCACCGGCCCGGTCTTGCCCTCGCAGGCTTCGTCGACCTGTTCACCTACAACCGCATCCAGATTTTCGGCAATACGGAAGTTCAATTCCTCAGCTCGCTCAAGCCTGAAGATAGACACCGCTCATTCCAGACGATACTTCAGTTTGAAATTCCCTGCATGATTTTTACAGACAGGAACGAAGTAGAACCGGAATTAATAGATATGGCGACTGCGCGCGGTGTTTCGGTTTTCGGTACCACTCTGGAAACGACACGCTTTGTTTATATCCTTGGCGAATTCTTAGACGATATTTTTGCTCCAAGCACAGTGGTACACGGTTCGCTGGTTGACGTTTACGGAATAGGGTTGTTGTTCCTCGGAAAGAGCGGCATCGGAAAGAGCGAGATCGCACTTGATCTTGTCGAACGCGGCCACAGACTTGTCGCGGACGACGCCGTCCAAGTCGTTCGTCAAGGAGAAGATATTCTTGTCGGAAAGAGCTCGAAGATCGCGCAGCATTTCATGGAAGTAAGAGGACTCGGTGTTATCGATGTTCGCAGCGTTTTTGGAATCAGGGCCGTCAGAAAAAGAAAACGGATTGAAGTTGTTGTAGAACTTGAAGAGTGGGATCCCAATCAGGATTACACCAGGACCGGCCTTGACCATGAGTATATTTCAATTCTCAGTGCCGAGGTCCCGCTTGTCAAGCTTCCTATCTTGCCGGGCAAAAATATTACGGTCATTGCGGAGGTCATCGCGCTGAACCATCTTCTACGTTCTTACGACTACGATGCAGCAGAGGTATTTAATAAAATACTCATGGACGCGATAAAGAAGAAGAAAAAAGAAGGCACCGCTGCGAATCGATACTTCGAAAGGGATATTGAATGAAGATGGTGAGAAAGACAAAAAAGTTTACGAAAAAAATTGTTGAAGGTGCTCTTGCTGGAAAAGTGGCGATCATAACGGGAGGATCGAGAGGGATCGGCAAATATATCGCGAGACGTCTGGCTGCTGAAGGTGCCTCCGTGGTTATTGCGGGACGAACGATTTCAGACCTCAAGGTCGCTCAGGAGGAAATTTCAGCCGAGGGAGGACGGGTGATCGCGGTGCAGACAGATGTGTCGAACGAAAAAAGCGTTCACAGGCTGCTTTCTAAGACTCTGACTGAATTCGGGACGATCGATATTCTTATAAACAACGCCGGTCAATACATTGAAAAATCGATCACCGATATGTCTGTTGAAGAATGGATCAATGTTATCAACACCAATTTGACCGGACCGTTTCTTCTGACTCGTGCAGTTCTTCCGGAGATGATAGAAAAGAAGGACGGGACAATAGTGATGATTTCTTCCACCTCGGGCAAGAGGGCAAAGGCGAATTCGGCCGCATACTCGGCATCGAAATTTGGCATCGAAGGATTTTCGGAAGCGCTGCTGAGAGAGGTGAGGGAGCATAATGTCCGCGTGATTGTCGTGACGCCGAGTTCGGTCGATTCGAGCGAGAGAGATTCGCAGCAGATCCTGAAAGGTGGCGAAGGTGCAAGACTTCGCGCCGAGGATGTAGCTGAAGTAGTCGTCGGGGCGATCAAGCTACCGCCGCGCGCTCTCGTTAGAGAAGTAGAACTATGGGCGACAAATCCCTGAAGGAAAATCAATAATCGAGATTCAAGGTCGAAAAGAGAGAGTCAGGGCGGTAAAAGGCGGAACAAGATATTAAGTAATGTTGTTGCTATTTTTCGTTAGAGATGGCGTAACCAGTTGGGTAATGACTTTTGAATTTGACTATGTTTGAACCGTCTTACATAAGACTCTATGAATCTGGCGAGCTGGAGAGAAGAATCAACATTCTCGATGAGATGCTCTCATCGTGCAATATCTGTCCTCTTGATTGCCGGGTCAATCGCACAAAAGGCGAAATTGCACGATGCTACTCCCGCTATCTACCGATCGTGAGTTCGTATTGTCCTCACTTCGGTGAAGAGCCGCCGCTTGTCGGTACGAGAGGTGCAGGAAACATTTTCTTCGGGAATTGCAACCTGCGCTGTGTGTATTGCCAGAATTACCAGATCAGTCAGAATTATAAGAACGAAATAAAGAATGAGGTGAGCTGCGAACGGCTTGCTGAAATTATGATTGAGCTGCAAAACAAAGGCTGTCACAATATCGGTCTTGTTTCGCCGACACACTTCGTTCCACAGATCCTAAAGTCAGTGTCCATCGCGATCGAAAAAGGATTACACCTGCCCCTTATTTACAACACTAATGCTTACGATTCGGTCGATGTCCTTCGCTTGTTAGATGGCGTCATCGACATTTATCTACCAGATTTGAAATACGGCTATGACTACGATGGGTACAGCTATTCTAAAGTCAAAGAGTATCCTAGGTTTGCAAGACTTGCGGTCAAGGAAATGCATCGGCAGGTCGGGAGCGAACTTGTATTCGGCAATGATGATCTATTGAAACGCGGGCTGGTAATCCGCCATTTGGTTTTGCCAAACGATATCGCCGGCAGTGAAGAAACTCTGAAATGGATTTCTGAAGAACTTGGAAAGGACACCGCTCTTTCCATTATGTCTCAGTATTACCCGACGAACAAAGCGGACGCGGTCGTACTTTTAGATCGTCGTATCCGTGAATCTGAGTATGAGCGGGTGCTTGCACTTCTCGACAAATATGGGCTGGAAAATGGATGGATGCAGAATTTCGAGAGCCAGGATTATTATAAGCCCGACTTTTCGGATAGGGTAGAACCGTTCAAGCGCTGAATAATTTTCTACGCATTTCCCGAATGCGGACACGTAGAAAGAAGGTCTGTAACTCTACATCTCTGTGGTCGCAACTGCGTGTGCCTGAGTTCCTCTATGTATTCTCTTCATCGTCGTCGAACGGGAAAAATATTTCCCTCGAATGGGGATCACTTTTCTCTTTAATCGAGATGCCTTTCGGATAAATTTCCAGGTCGACCTTATCCTTCAGGTATCCGGCTATGATCGCCGAGAATAATTCTTCTTCTTCCTTCCGGGTGAGTCTGCGAGAAGATGCACCACTTCCATGATCTGCAATTCTATTGTCGTCCATGACATTCTCTCTTTTCGTTATTTGATTCTGTTGCTTCTTTGTCCGAAGCAACGCTTCGGACAGCACCTTACAACTATTATCGGAACAAAATCAGCCAAACTTAATTGGACTTGATGAGCATGAAACACGAGGCTGGCATTGAGCACTCGAGCAGATTGCGTCAAGCTGCAGGCCGGAGAATTGACAAGTTATCCTTTTGGTGTGCAAAAGGGCGTGAAACGAGAAGATGAAAGCTCGAGTTTTTGCTGTGGATCGTGAGTCGACGGTCAAATCAGATATTTACATTCACCGAATAATTAATTAAACTTTGGAGCAAATGAGGAGATACTGCGTATGAATGCTATGCCGATCATCGTCTTGACCCTTGCTGTCTTCGCAATCGTATATAGATTTTATTATAGCTTCATCGCGGCGAAGGCTGCCGTGTTGGATGATTCACGCGTAACCCCGGCGCACCGCTTGTATGATGGCCACAACTATTATCCGATGAGCAAGTGGGTTCTCTTCGGCCATCACTTCGCGGCCATAGCCGGTGCCGGACCGCTTGTAGGCCCTGTTCTCGCCGCGCAGTTCGGATTCCTTCCCGGATTTTTGTGGCTGCTGTTCGGGGTGGTGCTCGCCGGCGCGGTGCAGGACTTCATAATATTTGCCGCGTCGGTTCGTCATGACGGAAAGTCTCTCGCGGAAATTGCTCGGGCGGAGATAAGCCCGGTGAGCGGAGTCATCGCGTCAATAGCGATTCTCTTTATCGTCGTCGTTGCACTGGCAGGGCTCGGCATCGTTGTGGTCAATGCGCTCGCGGAAAGTCCGTGGGGAACATTTGCCATAGGCACGACGATCCCAATTGCCATTTTCATGGGCCTCTGGATGTTCAAGTTCCGGAAGGGAAAAACCGTAGAAGCCACGGTCATCGGCGTTATCCTTTTGACAATTGCAGTTGTAGGCGGCAAGTATGTTCCCGAATCTTCGTTCGCTCCATATTTTACATTTGATCATCACACCCTGACGATCCTGATGGCAGTTTATGGCTTCTTCGCGTCCGTTCTTCCGGTGTGGTTCCTTCTTTCGCCGCGCGACTATCTAAGTTCGTTCATGAAATTGGGCGTTGTAGCATTTCTTGCTCTTGGTATAATTATAGTTGCTCCGATACTGAAGATGCCGGCATTTACCGCCTACGTCTCAGGCGGTGGGCCGATCATTCCGGGGAAATTGTTTCCGTACCTGTTTATCACGATCGCATGCGGCGCAATCTCAGGATTCCATGCCCTCGTCAGCTCCGGCACTTCACCGAAAATGGTTTCAAAAGAATCCCACATAAAGACGATTGGATTCACCGCGATGCTTTGCGAAGGTTTCGTCGGGATACTTGCGCTGATAGCGGCGACGAGTTTGTTTCCGCTTGACTACTTCGCGATAAATGTGCCGGTGCAAAAATTCGCCGCTATTGCCTCTCAGCTTAAGTCGATGGGATTTGATGTTTCCAATTTGCCAGCGTTGTCGAAAGAAGTCGGCGAGCAGCTCGCAGGAAGAACTGGCGGCGCCGTCTCACTCGCAGTCGGCATGGCACAGATATTTTCGTCGATTCCCGGCTTGAAAAATTTGATGGCATACTGGTACCACTTCGCAATCATGTTCGAAGCGCTCTTCATCCTAACGACGATCGATGCAGGCACAAGAATTGGAAGGTTCGTGTTGCAGGAAGCGTTGGGAAAAATTTACGGGCCGTTCTCAAAGGCAAGCTGGATGCCGGGAACGATTGTCACGAGCGCAGTTATAGTTTTCGGCTGGGCTTATTTTATTTATACGGGCACGATCGCCACTATCTGGCCGATGTTCGGAGCAGCGAACCAGCTTCTCGCTGCAGTTGCACTCGCAGTAGGGACTACATACATAATAAACCGCGGCAGAGCAAGATACGCCTGGGTTACGATCGTGCCGATGCTGTTCGTAGGTGCGACGACGCTGACGGCAGGATGGATGAATATGGCAAACATATATTATCCGATGATTTCACAGCCGGGCGTGCAAGTGCAGGGATATTTGAATTTAATTCTCACAGCCGTCATAATGGCAAGCGTTGTCGTGATCCTTTTTGATGCAGTGCCAAAATGGTACATGACCGTTAGAGGAACACGGCCGGTATTTGTCGAGGAAGCGGCGACAAAGTAAAAGATGTGTTGATGGATAGTGAGATTACCGAGCGGCTCGTTTTTATCCCTGTGAGGTTATGGGTCAGAACTTCATCGTCACGACGACCGAGTAGTTCCTTATCGGTGCGACATTCCCGATCATCTCAACGTAATAGTATTCGAACGCGTTGTTGACCACAAGACTTACTTCAAGGGGGCAGCCGACCGATGTCAAATCAACCCCTGCGCGTACATCTGTTACATATATTGGCACACGCTGGTCTCCGTCTTTCATGATCCCCAATTGAACAAGTTCTTGGTCGTAGTTCTCAAACTTTGAAAGATATCGGAAGTCAATCGACGCCCTGAAAAGCGAATACGAAAAATCCGCGGAGGCATAGAAAATCTCCCGCGAGCGGTACTTCAAAACAGTGCTGTCGGAAATGTCCCGGGGGTATATGTAAGTATAGCTCGCATTCAATGTCAGGAAATTCGTTCCAACGTTGCTTGAAATGTCGATCTCGTATCCCTGGATGCGCGCACGAGTAACATTTTCAAATTTTATTTGCTCGGTTAAAGTGTCAAATTCAGGTTCTATCATATTCCAGTAATCGCTTTGGAAGACCGAGGCATCGACGAGGCCGTACCACGATACCGGGATTCTCGCGCCGATTTCTCCAGATAGACTTGTTTCCGGAAGCAAGTCTGGATTTGGCACAATGATCACACCGCCGGTTGACGTATTGGAATATAGTTCGCTTAAACTTGGCGCGCGAAAACCTGTTCCGAGCGAGGCCCTGAGGGAAGATTCACTGCCGAGATCATAAACCAATCCGAGCTTTGGGTTAAACTGGTTGAACTCCTGCTTACCTCGTATTTTTTCATAGTCGTATCTAGCTCCTATCGTGGTACGCCATTGATCGAGTTTTCTTTCTCCCTGAAAATACACCGCGCCGCCACTGCCCTCCTTTGTCGAAAACAAGTTTGAATTTATGAAATCCGGCTCGACCTCGGTGCCGAAAGTCAGTATAGTCATTGAGTCGGCCTTCCATGTTCCTTGAAATTCCAGATAGCCTAAGTTTGAGGTGGAAGTGTCGCCGGACACATTTGCAGCCTGACCTTGAGGCTTCCCGAAATTGTCGTACCAGTAGTTGAAATAATAGCTTCCGCGAACAGCATAAAGGAATTTACTGCTCACAATATTCGTATAGATCCATGCAAGGTTTGCTCTGGTTGAATTCACCCACTCGCCGAGAGAACCGTCAGGAGGCTGGAGGGCGTGATTCAGATCTTTCCACCAAAGAAAACTGCCCGTGTGCTGCGTGAATACATTTCCGAAAATCTTCAGAGTCTGGTTCTCACCGATTGTTCCGGCAGACTTGATAAAAAAATTTAAATTGTCAAAACCGTCGTTTTCGATGTACCCGTCATCTTTTTTGTAGATCAGCGACGTCGTGAGCCCAAAATCTCCTAGACCGAGCTCCCCGGATGCAAACGAATGACTGATGGAAGCGCCCTGAAAGAAACGCGGCTTACTGGACCATTGCCACCCGCTGTACCGAGGCTGCTCGTATAAGCCACCGTATAGCTTAACGTTTGTCGAACTCGCATCGAGATTATTCTTGGTTATCACGTCGACGACTCCGCCGAGCGCGCTTGAACCGTACAGAGCTGAACCTGCTCCCTTGACAACTTCCAAGTGATCGATGTCCTCCATCGGAATTGATTCCCAATTAGCTCCACCAGTATCACCCGAGAGAAGAGGTATTCCGTCAATCAACAGGAGCACTCGGCTTCCTATTCCATAGGCAAATCCGCTTGAGCCCCTGATGTTGACCTGATCCTGAACGAAATTAACCCCGGGAACGTAGCGCAGCGCGTCGTCTAATGAAAGATTATTTCTCCGCTCAATCTCCGACGAACTTAGCAAGCTTATACTCACAGGGACTTCTGCCAAACTTTGTTCGCGCTTGCTCGCCGTGACTACCACCTGCTCAGTTTGTACCGGCAGCGGCTGAAGAAATATCGTGATCCTCTTTTGTGCCATGGTATCCAATTTTAGCTTCTCGCTAAACGCCCTGAACCCGATCATGGATACAGCAATCTTGTAGACATTCTTTTCTAACTTCGCAAACGAAAAGGAGCCGGTCGGCTTGGTAAGCATTCCAAATCTTGCCGTGCCATGATCGTCTCCAGATTGAATTACTACTGTTGCCCCCGCAATTGCGGAAGAATCTTCGGCGGAGAGTACGACGCCGTCTAATCTTGTCTGCGGGAGGCAGCTATTTTGAAAAAGCTGCAAAAGAACTATTGCCTGGAGTAGGCGGTGGATTCTTGAAATTGACATAAATATTTATTCCATTTGCGAACGTGTTTTCTGGAACGACTACACCTTCCGGCGAACCGACACCATTCAAATAGCCATAAGCGCCGACCACCTTCCAATCGACAAAAGTATTTGATCCGTACTGCATCGCGATTACGACATACTGAAAAGTGGACGACGAATCGAGATCAAAAATGTAAGACAGTGAATCGACAAACAATGGGAGAGCAGCTCCTCCAATTGGCGGATAGATCTTCGCTTGTCCGGTCAAAACTTCGTTGATAATATTAAGCGGAGGGTATTTGTAAAACGCCACGATACGAATATCATAAACACTGTCGGCAGGCGGATGTGGCCAATTTGAAAAATACACTGTCCCGCCGAAGCCAGGCTGGACTTCAGGAGCAGGCGCCGGTTCAAGACCATGTGTACAGCCGCAGAAAGTTACGCAGAATATAATGGCTAGCACAAGTATGGTTCTCAATTCTAAACCGGAATTTTTGAATTCGTTATTTTGCGGCGGAACTCTTAGAAGCGAACAATGTCCATGGGTGTGAAATCATGTCGTGCAAATACTTCGACTGCCATCTGTATCCCGGATGCGCAGCAAAAAACTTTGACGCGATGAAACTTTCGCCACAAGGATGTCCCATGCGCGCCACGAACTCCATCTTGCCTGCCATTTCTGCCGTAGCAACTTTCCCCTGTACTGCACCGCCAGGCGTGAACGGCCGCCAACCCCACTGCCTGACACCGATGGAGTCTTCGTCGGTGTGTCCGCACAAAACGCAAGCGTTAGGCCCTTCCTTCCCACGAACCTGGTCGAAGTGGTCTCCCATAAACTCTTCGGCGCGCTTTGCATCGATTCTTCCTTTATACTCCCGCATTAACTTTTCCCACCTGGCTCTCCTGTCGTTCATCGATGTGTAAAGATTGCCTGCCTTGAATGTGGTTTCTTCCACAATAAGTCTTTTGTCGACCGGGAAGTTGGAGCCGACATAATATCCATCTTTTGTACGCCAGGTTTTGTAATTTTTCAGCCCGAGCTCAAGCCGCGCCACTTCGTTCGTCTTGGTATCTCCGACAAGCCAGTCATTTGCGTATCCGCCATTGTTTCCTGTTGTCATGATCTTCACAAAATCATCGATGCTGTTTGAGTATTGCTCGGCTTCTCTCGCGCGCATGAACTCCGGAGTCCCGCTGGTGTCAAAACCTCTAAACTGCGCGATCGTCGTTTCGGTAATTAGAATCCCGGCGCTGTTTTCCGCAAAATCATCTCCACTGTGGATGAAGCCCGGGAAGGTGTCCATGAAAATTTCATTGCCCTTTTCAGGCACGATATCTTCGATGATGTTCCATCGTTCGCCGATTATGTAATCGATCCAGTTGTTATGCGCCATCACTATCCTGCCGTCGGAAGTGTAACTACCCGTCGCAATAAATGCGCTGCAGCTTCCGGGAGACTTGTCGATGTCGGCTCCTTTGATTCTCTTTGCTCTCAATGCAGGCAGATAATATTGGGCAAGTTCAATCCATCCGTTCAAAGCCGTAATATCGATTGTGTCATACTTCATCCCGCGGGCATTCAAACCTTCCGATATTCCTTCAATTTCATTTTTGTATTCATCGGTCAGTTTGGGCCGGAACATTTTCTCGGCAGATTGTCTATAGAAACTCCAGTCTTTGCGAGTCGAACGGCTCAGGTAGAACTTCAGCGTCTTAATCGCATCATCGATCTCCCGAGCGAGCAAGTATCCGTGCTGGTAGCCTATCTGATTTGGTGTACCTTCCACGTGGATATAAATCCAGCCCGCTTTATCCTCACGAGAGGCATTCTCCAATCTCGCGTCTAAGCTGGCGTGCCATGATGTTAGAAATAGGGAGTACGCAGCAAATACCAGGTACAAATACGGTAAGCGGTTAATTCTCATGGCATTTCCCTCGGATTCGTATCATTCCAATCACACTTCTCATGTCCCCGGCTTATCAACCTCTCGACTTCTATTCTCCCGTACAAAGCCGCATCTTTTACTTATTGCATCTTATCTACTGTCTGCTTCTCGTCTGCGGATTTTTGAAAACGTTATCCGGTACGACCCAGGCCCCCGGGAATCCATGACCTGTAATATAATTAGCCGCTTGAGAGGCGTCATACCTCGCTCGAAAGTCACCTGCGCGAATCTTGTAGTATGGGGAATCATAAATAATGTAAACGTTGTAGTCGGCTAAAAGCGTTTCCGCCCTTGTTCGATCCCCAATAGCCTCGGAAAGATCCAAAGTCGAGCCGATTTGCACGCGAAACCCCGGTATCGTGTTCGAGCTTTCCGTGCCGATGATTATGTCGAGGGTGTCCTTCGTGACCGCCGTGGAATCTGAATGATTGTTAAGTGAATCTCCTTTGACGGACACCGTGTCTTCGATTCTTGAAAGTGTGTCTGCAGATTCAATTGTATCCTTATGCATGCCCGCTGCCGTGGCGGAAGGAAGGGCGAGGCAGCAGTCCAGGAGGAAAAAAGTAAGGGCTAGTATGGTAAGAGCTGATTTCATAGATGTTTGGAACATCGACATTCCTGGTTTATTTGCGGAAACTCCGATGGCTCTCATTAATCGTAAAAAATTTACAGGTGTTCAGGATAGGAAACAAGCATATAAGTAGAGAAGCCTGGAAGGGATACTTTCTGACTGGATTTCTTATCCCAACAAAAAAGAGGCAGACAGATTTCTCCGCCCGCCTCTCAGGGTAGAAGGGTCGATAGGGACGACTACTTCAGCAAAACCATTTTCTTCACCGCCGAAAAACTAGATGTCGATAATCTATAGAAATAGACCCCGCTCGGCAGAACTTCGCCATGCAGGTTGCGACCATCCCATGTAACGACATGCGGTCCAGGGCTCATCTCGCCATCAAGAATTGTGACGATCTTTTGGCCGAGTATGTTATATATCGTAATACTTACGCGCTCGGTCTGGGCAATACTGAACGCGATTTGTGTTGTCGGATTAAATGGGTTCGGGTAGTTCTGCTCGAGAGAATAAGTTGTCGGTTGAACTGTCGGATTCTTTACAACTAACGGCGATTCAGGATCGACGGAGAGATTAGCCATAGTTGACGACGTAGTCCCGTCTGAATTATAAGTTGTGCTCGATGCACTTGAGCTAGTTGAATTGTATCCAACCACATCAGTGAACACGTTAAATGCACCCTGTGACAATCCGGTGATCGTGTAGTTGCCGTTACCATCCGTTATGCCATAACCCATGATGTTTCCATTTGCATCTGCTGAATAAACAATTGCGCCGCTTACACCAGTATGCATGGTGCTGGTTGTGATTGTGCCGCTTATAGATGCGTAGCCGGAAGCCGAATCGGGGATAGGCATGACATAGATATTAATTCCGCCGACGGCATTGCCGTCTATCTGAACTGCGGTCGCTTCCTTCCATCTCACCGTAGGACCACTAAGACTATAGAACGAGAGTGCGTAACTTCCAAGCGGGAGCGCAAGAATTTTGTAATATCCCGGCGGGAGGTCGGCAAACGTATATGTGCCTGTAGTATCCGCATCCGTGAAGTAGGCGCCAGCGACATGCATCTTCAGTGTGTCTCTATAATTCCAGACGTCCCTGAAAGCAATCATCCTCGCGGCGACACCTGTACCGCTTGTTGAATCAAGCACCGAGCCGCTGATTTGACCGAGGACCACTGGAGGTACGGGTATCAAGTTGAAGTTGATGCCGGTGGTATCGCTCAATAAGTTGAGGATGTCTGCGGTTAACAAGTTCTGCTTGTCATTATAGAAAGTCCTGAAGTACCCTTTTGCCCAGGCAAAAGCAACGTAATGGCCTTGGGGCAGCGTGTCGTTGTATACTCCGTTACTGTCGGTATGAGTTCTGAAAACGTACGGTGAGTGGACGTCATCGAGATCGAAACGGTGGTTGATTCCTTTATCATGGATTGCATCTTCAAAGAAATCGCGGAAATTCTCGTCGTTTATCCATTCGTTCAGATCTTCTTTAGCTTCGTTGAACACGAATCCCGCTCTCGCGAAGACAACCAGTGCACCTTTCATGATATTCCCGCTTGTGTCTGTAACACTTCCGGAAACAGTGAACTTCGGAAGTCGATAGAAACGACCTTTAAGAGTGAAGTTTGCACTGTAAGTCGAATCCTTTGTTACTCCGATAGGTGTTGCATCTTTGAGATCCTGGACATTGTTGTACCACTCCGGCAAATAATTTTGGTCGAGAGGAATGGCGCGGACAAAATATTTTCCGCCGTCGACATGATTTATCGAATAGTTGCCGGCTGAATCAGTCTCTGCTCTGTAATCGAAGAAGTCCCAGGGCAAAGGCATAAATCCTCCGATCATCGTGAGAGGAATTGCAGATCTATAAAGATGGACTACGACGTGAGAAAGCGGTTGCCCGAGAGTATCCGACACATTGCCGGCAATCTGCGCATCGATCATCGCCACCCTAACCACGAAGTCCTGTCTCGCCTCACCGCCCAAGCTTGAGGTAACTATCACCTCGACATCTCTATATCCTGACACTTGCGGTATCCACGTTATTAGTCCGGTGGAATCAATTACCATGAGTTCCGGATGTTCACCCAGGCGGTAGTGAAGAACCGCAGCAGGCGAATCTGAAACGGCGGTGACTTTATATGAGTAGACGGAGTCAACGGTAGCGTACAGCGGAGGAGTGGAAGTGATCGTGACTTTGTCTTTGTTGAAGTTGGAATACAGATAAACCGCAGCCATATTGCTCTCTTCAGAATCACCGGACAAGTTGAAGGCCTTTACCAAATAAACGTATGCAATAGGTATCGGGGGATAAATGGCGATCATTGGAGGCAATGTATCTGTGTAAGATGTCCCCGTAGTTGAATCAATGGGTGTGAAATGTGGTGCCGCGAAGGTCATCAACCTGGGATCATATGCAGCTCGATAAACGCGATAATATGTTGCCGTAAAGTTCGAAAGCTGTTCCCATGACAAATTTACATAACCAGCATTTAGCACCGCACTGAGAGAAAAGTCGGCCTCAACCGTCTGGGACCGCACTGCGGAGGTCATAAGGATTGTGCCCATCAATCCAATAAACCAAAGAGAGTATATTTTTCTGAGCATGTTATCTTTCCTCTTTTTTAATAAGGATGACTCAATCGGTGTGCCGTAGAACCATCGGAAACAGATGTGAAAGAAGGGACATTTGCAGGGGGATAAAAGATCCTGCAAAAAGTGCATGCGCGTGCGCAACAGTTGCAGAACGGTTTTCGCTAACTAGAAGCTGATCTTGAGGACGAGGTTTGCTGTCGATTGCCTGGGTGTGTAATCCAGACTAAAATACGGCGGAAGTTTTATGAACGCATCCACTGCAGAGTAAGCGTAAACTAAAACGAATGCTGATGCTGAATAAAATTCAGATTGGTAATACAAATTGTACGTCTTATACCGGGAAGAGGCGGAACTCGGAGTGGACGCATTTAGATAGCTTGTGCGCGCGCCTCGGCGCAGAAAATCAAAAGAGACAAATGATATTGCAGAGACCGCCCCTGCCCCCAAAAGAACGTGACCTTTGACCTCCTCACCTTGGTAACTCTGTTCCCATCCGGGGAAAATGACCGCTCTGAAAGTCGGTCCCTCATTATCGCTCTGTACAAAGCCTCCTTTTGACGAATAATCTGGCGCAGTTCCAGATTGTCTTTGGCGCTGTGCCTCTGCCTTCGCAATCTCAAAAACCTCTAGAATTTTCGGGGAGGTAAGAACGGGATCCAATGTGAAATTGTGATCCACTTCCAAAGCATTTTCGAAATGACCAATTGCCGCATCGTTCTTTCCTTGTGCGACTGATGAGAATGCTATGTATTTTTCGAACTGGACCCGCAATGAATCCGGAAGATTTTTCTCCTCGAGCGTCCGACGTGCGAGCAATTCAGATGAAATATACGAGCCGCTGTCGTACAATGATTTTATGCTCGAGAGGGTTGAGTCAAACTCGGCGCGGGTTTGCGAGAAAACCGGCGCGCAAAGGAAAGTACAGAGGGATAAATAAGGAGCGAGAAACAAAAGGCGCAATGCCGTTTTCACTTTGCCAGAAGCATTTTCTTCGTTGCAATGAACTTTCCTGCTGTCGTTGGCGCGACCTCGCTTGCTGTGAGTTTGTAGAAATAAACGCCGCTCGATAATTTGCTCCCATCGAAAACCACTTCATATTCGCCGGGATTTTGATGTGCACTGACTAATGTAGCAACTTCTCTTCCGAGAACATCGAAAACCTTTAAACTCACCTCGCTGACTGAGGATATCTGATAGCTGATTGCCGTTGATGGATTGAACGGGTTCGGATAATTTTGCGCCAATGAAAAAGCCTGAGGATTGGCATTCTTGTGTTCAAGAACGCCTATCAACTGCATGCTCGGGTCCGGAACCTCTTCCACTGAAGGGACAGCGAATTCTCCTCCGTTGTAATCAGGAGAGATTCCACCAAATATAAATATATTCCCATCGTCCCCGGTATCCGCGATAAATCCTGCTCTTGGGATACGCAGTGACACTTTCGATTCGTTTTCATATGCCGATCCTAAAGCACCGAAGTTAAGGAGCTCTACGTCTCCGTAAAACCCTTCGTTGGTTGTCGCTGCGCCGTAGCCAGAAATCGCAAAAACAGAATCACCTTTAACAACCACTTCAAAAAACGCTCGCGGATATTTCCAAGCAAAGCCTATCTGTAATGCCCCGGTTGCCAGGTCGTATCTTTCTACGTATCTGTACGGAGCAAAAATCTCCGCGACTTCAACCAAACCTCCGAAAATGTAGATATACTTTCCAATCTTGACCGCGTGATGGAAGGCGCGTCCCCACACTACAGTGTCGGGTGCCACACTCCAGGCTCCGGTAGCCGGGGAATAAAATTCGACCGTCCGACGAAAGCCCTCAGAACCAGCTCCACCGAAAACGAAAATGCTGTCGCCATACACTACAGATGCGGCACCTTCTCGGCGGTCATTCATGTGCTCCGAGTAATGCCATTGGTTTTTCGTTGGGTCGTACACCTCGACCGTGTTAAATATACGCCCCCCTGCGCTGTCGGCTCCTCCCATCACATAGATTGAGTCGCCGAGCGCCACAGCGGTCGCGTAGGCCCTCGGAGTGTTTAACGGAGCAACGGTCGTGTCCCAGGTTGCAGTTTTGAAGTCGAACGCATCGACTGTCGATGTTGCATGGACAGACGTGAGTTGACCCCGCACAATTTGCGTTCCTCCTCCGATGAGATAGAGTTTGCCTCCTATCCGTGCTGAACACATCCCGACTCTCGGACGCGGCATGTCGGGAATCGAAGAACCTTGCGAACACGCGACATTATAAACCATTCCGAAAAACCCGAATGTTAAAGCCGCTGTCAATTTCCACGATTTCATTTGCACCAAACCTTCGTAACTCCAGTATTATATCTCAACAACCGTGCCATTAGTTTTTCGAATTCATTTGAAAATTGAAGTTCAATCTCAAGGTATCGCCCGGATTAATTTTTAAATTCTGTATGATGTCTTGAAACGAGGGGTTATGAATTCTCAATTTACGGACGCCCGCGGACACAATAACAGGTTTGCTCAATGGGGTAGTATCCCTCTTTAGATCATCTACATAGATATCCCCCCACGGGGTAACTGTCACGAAAACATATCCTGCGTTTTTCAAAAAGTCCGCTTCTATCGTTGAAAGATTTTTTGGGCGTACATCAACTTCCTTCACGATCGGCACAAAGATCGGATTATTGAACGTGAGAGTGTGTTTGCCGACAGGAAATTTTATTGATCCGGCAATCGGAGTCCTGCCGATGTACTCACTGTCTATATCAACCTCAGCCCATGGGTTACAGGTAATCGATATATATCCAGAGTCGGTCGATGTATGAGCAGTTTTCAATGTACTCGACGTCGGCACAGCATGGACCAGAGGATTTTCGTTCAAGGTGGTTTTCTTAGGAGACATCTTGGACTCGGCGGTACTTTCTCTCATGTTGGTGCCGGGATTTTCTTTTTCCACCACGGCACCGTAGGAAGTATCGATTGCCTTTGTTGCGGGAGTTTTCATGCCCCGCCCAGTTGAGTTGATGAAGAAGTATATCAGAATCGACGCAGGAATCAACACCAATCCAATCGCAGCAAGAACCGGTTTGTTCTTGCCTTTCGCGACCAACCTCTTGATTTTCTTCATCCCTTTTCTCTCGCCCGTTAGAGAGTCCAGGAAATCGGCTGCCTCTTCTGCAGATGAGAATCTCATCCTTTTGTCCGGAGCGAGAAGGCGCTTCAAAAACTCAGACATCATCGGTGAAAACTTCTCCGACAATTTTTCAATTGATTCCGGACGGAAGTTTTGTATTCTATTTATACACTCAGCATAAGAACTACCTCGAAGGATTTGCTCGCCCGTAAGAGTTTCGATCAACGTGACTCCAAGCGAGAACAAGTCGGTTCTGGCATCGACGGTCTCGCCCCGCGCTTGTTCCGGAGACATATATGCCGGCGTGCCTATCAGACTGCCTTCCATGGTGAGCGAAGGCGCATTGGAAACCGCGGCAAGTCCGAAGTCGGTCACTTTGATGATTCCGCTTTGCGAGACAAGAATATTTCCTGGTTTTATGTCTCTGTGCACCACTCCCTTTCCATGAGCGTAAGAAAGCGCATTCAGAACTGAAGCTGCGACTTTTGTCATCAGTTCTTCGGAATGTTCGCTGTCGAGAAGCATTTTCTCCAGCGATTTCCCTTCCACATATTCCATGACGATAGCCGGCGCCCCGTCGATCTCAGTCAGGTCATACACCTGCACGATGTTCTCACATTGAAGTATCGCGCAGGCTTTTGCTTCCCGGGTGAATCTGGTTGCCAGATTTTTATCGCGCAGCAAATATTTGTGGAGGATCTTAAGCAGAACGATTCTATCGAGGATGCTCTGGTGCGCTTTATAAACGGATGTTGTATTGCTCTCGCTTATTTTTTCCAGGATCGCAAAACTACTTTGACTCACCGCCCCATTCCTTTATCCTGTATTGAAGCCACCTGAGTGATACGCCTAATTTCTCTGCAGTACGAGTTCTGTTGCGGCCGGTTTCGGTAAGAGTTTTTTCGACGAGCCTTCGTTCAAATTCTTCCAGGGTTTGTCCGCTTTGGAGAAGTTCTTCTTCTGAGTACTGCTGTAGCTTCAGATCTTCGTCAGACAACTCGTCGCTCCTTGAAAGGACCACTGCTCGCTCGATTACGTTTTGAAGCTCACGGACATTACCATTCCATGGATGCATGAGAAGGCGAGCCATTGCACTGCCGCCAATATTCCTCACATATCTTCCATGCGTTTCAGAGGCTTTTCTTAAAAAGAAATTTGCCAGCACGGGAATATCCTCGGCACGGTCTCTGAGAGGCGGGAGGTGAATTTCCACGATATTGAGCCTGAAATACAAATCCTCTCTGAATTTTTCTTTCTTGATTTCCTCGGTGAGACTCTTGTTAGTGGCCGAGATTATCCGTACGTCAACCTTGATATTTTCCACCCCGCCGAGTCTTCTTATCTCTTTTTCTTGAAGCACACGAAGCAGCTTTCCCTGCAATGACGGCGGGAGATCGGCCACTTCGTCGAGAAAAAGTGTTCCACCTTCCGCGTATTCGATCAAACCTTTCTTATCGGAAGTTGCTCCCGTGAAAGCACCTCTCTTGTATCCGAACAGCTCGCTCTCAAGAAGTTGTTCAGGGATCGCAGAACAATTTATTGCCATGAAAGGCTTTTCTCTCCGGGAACCCTGTTCATGTATTGCGCGGGCGATCAATTCCTTGCCTGTTCCGCTCTCGCCGGTAATCAGAACGGAGACATCGGTGTCAACAACGCGGTGGACAAGATCCAAGACTCCCTTCCAAATCTTGCTCTTTCCTATGATCCCAGGAAAAAGATCCGAGCTGGCAACCTGATTTTTAAGCCGGGTGTTTTCAGTTTTAAGATCATCATATTGTCTTGCATTCTCTACGGCAACGGCCGCCAAATTTCCGAATACCGCGAGGAACTTCAACGTTTCCTCGTTAAATTTCCGTCGAGACTTCGTGCTGTCCAGATAAATCGCGCCGGTGGTCTTGTCTTGTATGACGGCACCTGTTTGACGGAGGCGGAGCGGTACGCAGATTATAGAGAGTATTTGTTGTGCCACTATGCTGCGCGACGCCTCAAATCTTTCGTCGTTGAGAGCATCAAAAGTCATAATCGGCTCACCGCTTGCAAGAACCTTATTGATAACGGAGGAAGATGCGGCAGACTCGTCGGCCTCCTTCCTGCTGCTGAAATTTTTGCTTGCAACAACGTTAAAACCGTTTTGCTCGTTCACCATGACGATGTATCCCCGCTCGGCGTCAAGATGCGCCATGGCAGTCTCCAGCACCTTCTCGGTCAGTTCTTGCCGATCGAGAATCGAATTGATTTTCTGGGTTATTTCGTATAATACGGTAAAATTATCCTTCACATGATCAGACATATGAGTTCCAGCTTATTGTGACGGCACGAAGAAAGCAGCTTCGTGCGAGCAAGCGCTATTTCCAAACTGGTCCACTACCGCAACAGTCCAATAATAATTCCCGTGGGGTAATCCAGGTAAAGAACTCGGATAGGAGTAATTTATTGTATCTGGGTTAGTCCCTGGGTTAATCTCCGACTTTGACCAAATTGTTCCGCCCGCCAGGCTTACCACCTGCAACTGGTAAGTATATTCGAACGAAACTATTACCCGACCCCAACTGAACACCGGATAATTAGTTGTTGTATCTTGAAACGGTGACGTTGGTAAAGGCTCAGATTCTATGATTCTCGTGACATAAAATCCGGGGCTCAGCCCGATACCGTTTTCCCGGTCGATCGCGACAACTTCAAATTGTTTTCCGATAAGCCATTGGAGATCATTGTTCGGGAGCGAATCCGCATTGATAGTAACCTGATAGACATTTAGAGCAGCGTTGTAATTCATGCCGAAGGTGAGAGAATCAATCTTCACATAAACTGTGTCCACGTCCAGGGGGCCGTCAGGATCCGTAACGCTGGCAGAAACCGATGCGGTATAAACAGGTCCCGGATACCAATGATCAGTCTTGTTTGTTATGACCACCGCATTGTTTGCCTGCGGAAGTGCATCCAGATGAACCAGCGTGTCGAGAGTTCCACCGACGAGCATGGCTATTCTTAACGTATCGTTTAGGTATGAAGATTTTGTTATCACTACAGAGATACTTCCAGATGGCGCATTTGGAAAACTGAAGCTTCCATCTGCCGCGGTTACCTGCGCCAAGTTCGTGCCTTCGATTGTTACCAATGCTCCGGAGATTCCTACGCTGAGTGAATTCAAAATCAGCACTTTCCCTGAAAGGTTTCCATCGGTCGTGTGGTTGGGCGAACCCGGGTCTAAAGGATTATCGCGGGGTGCGTCCGGAGCGCAGCCGTTGAGAATCGCGGCAGAAAGCCATAACGTCACCAGGATGGTTTTGAAGTTCCTCATGCTCCTTCTACTCATGTCCAGTTTATCAACGAAAGGGTGGAAAATCAAGTAGCATCAGGCTTATGCATAAGAGGGTTGGCGATATTGGAGTGTTGACGGAGAAATGCCGGGCAGAAACTACATGGGCCCGCTCTCGCGGTCTATTCGAGCTAAAGAAGAAATGCAACGAGAAACGGGAAAAAAATATTTATCCGTTTCGAATGACTTTGATAATCGAACCTGCTACCGAGTTGAGTACTTCGTCGGAGTTGTAGAAGCCTCCTTCGATCCTGCTGCGTATCTCAGAGAGTTTATTTTGAATCTGCACGTCATGAAGTCTCTTAGCTTCAGGTGAGAGCTCCACCTTGTCGCTTGTATTTTGTACGGATTGCTTTTCTGAAAGATCCACTTTCTTCTTGACTTCCTTCGTGTTTTCAAAACTTGTTACAGAATCAATTGGGTTAATAGCCATAGCGCCCTCCTTAAGTCTTATCCCGCTCATTAACTATTGAAACAGGATATGTGGCCACCGCCTTGCGAGGCCCCGCCAAATAAATATTTTCTGGCGGGAGATGCCGCAGGGCGGCATAAGTAGCGATGTCCTTCGCTTTTCTCATATTGGCGAGTTCCTTTAGCAGCGTGGTGGTTTTTGCTCTTATCACGTTCGTTGCCTCGGAAACGTCCTGTTGTATATTTTTCATCAACAAATTCATCTCATCTAATATATCGGAACTTGTTGTTGAGACTTTAACCTCGACGAGAGCCTTCAAATCTTCGACCAGTTCACGACGTTCACCCATTAGCCTCATAGATTCGCTCAAATCGCCGTCTTTTACCGACTTTCTTAACGTGGAGGCATTCTCCGCTAAACTACGAGTTATTCTCAACGCTTTCGCTTCTGTATTCATATCGATTCTTAAATCAACATTTTAAGTTCACACTGCAAGATCTACAACAAACCACTTGTTGACATGTTACTCCAGATGCTGCTGAGAGAGCTTTGGGTTTGGTTCAGCTGAATCAAGAGTGACTCATACGCGGTGAATTGACTGCGCATGGCATCAGCCTGAATGTTAATGCTTGATTGCATCGAGTTTATCATGTCATTCATCGAATTGATCTGGTCCTGCGATCCGTTTATCTTTTGGTCCATCACTCCACCCGGCTGTGAAAATGATTTCACCAGGTTGTCGAGCTGCACGGCAACTCCGTCAGTAGAATTGAATAAATCGCTCACGGCCGAAGGGTTCGAGGTCAAAGCGCTCGTAAATGTGGACTGGTCGCCGAGGGAAAGGGTTCCGTCATTATTGAGAGTTATGCCAATTGCGTTCAACGAATTAGGGTTACCGCTTTTCACGGAATTTACCGGGCTCATTAGAATATTCTGCAATGCCATCTGCAGGTTCATGAATGTAACGTCGCCCGCAAGCGGGGCACGGGTGACCGCAGCATTGGAACTGCCAGAAGAACTGCTTGTGGTGTCCCTCATGTTTTGTGTTAATGACGAAATCAGTGTGTTATAAGAATTGATAAAATTCTGAACGGTAGATTGGATTGCGTTCGTGTCCGGTGCGATCGTCAGCGTTACCGGATCGTCTGTAGGCTGCTGTGTGCCCCCAAGGCTTAAGGTTACGCCGTTGAGAACATCAGTGATCGTGTTCGAACCCCGTGTGATCTCGATGCCGTCTAATGTAAAGTTAGCATCCAACAAATCGATGGAGCTGTTGATGTATCCTCCGCTTGTTCCCGTAGACGCGGTGCGTCCGCTGATGATGCTGTTTGTCCAGCCGACATCCTGGAGCAGATTTCCGGAAATGTCGGCGACGTTGATCGCATTTGCTGAGCCGCTTTTGCTGCTCGTGAACACGAGCCTCGCGGTGGAACTCGTATCGTTGACGACTGAAGCTGTGACTCCTATGCTGGCTGCATTCACTGCGGCGGCGATATTTGCCATCACGGTTGAGTTGGAATCGCCTGAATTTACACCGACATTAATCTTATTATTTGATCCATTTATGGAAAATGTGAGAGTCCCGGTGCCGGCAGCGGCGGAAATATCCGTCCCAGATTGCGACAATTGATTCGATACCAGCGTGTCATATTTCGCTAATTGTGTTACTAATAAACTATGAGTTCCCGATGCGGCAGTCGCTTGTGCAGTAGCGGTAACAATAGAGGGATCCGAGGACGAGACCGTTTTCGCTGCGAGTGGAGACAGAGACCCGACGGTCTTCAAACTTGTTGTTTGCGATTGAAAACTTGACAGATTCGACTGTATGCTCTTGTAAGTGGAAATGAGTGAATTGATACTTGACTGCTGCGACTGAAGCTGGTAGACTGGCTGGCTGATTGAAGTAATATATTCTGAGACGAGCTGGTCGATTGAAGAGCTCGATGATGAGTTTGTGTTCAATGTTACGGAAGACATTTTCTATCTCGAATTATGATAACTTGAAAGCTTCTGACCATGCGGAGCGAAGCTCGCGGATTACATTCTCGACTTCCTCAAAATTACCTTTTCTCGCCTCGCTCTGGCAGTATCTATACAAACGAAAAAAACCGAGAGAAGTCTCTTTATATTCGAAATCTAGCGCCGCAATGAGCTGCGTCAGACCCGCATTCACTTTAGACAGATCGCGTCTTTTGCTGTTCACAATAACATAATCGTACAATTTGAGAATCAGTTGAACGGGCGTGAGGCCCATTATTTCATTCTTCTTGTATCCTTCAAACGCACGCTTTGGTTTATATGCTACGGCTTCCATGGCTGCACCTTAATTATAAGGAGGCAGTATCCCGCCTGTTTGACGGGATACTGCTCTCAATTGTTATTGGAACAGTTTCAAAATTCCAGCAGGTATGGAATTCGCCTGCGCCAACTGCACGGTAGCAGTTTGCTCTAGGATCTGGAGCTTAGTTGCGTTGACCTGCACCTTCGCAATGTCAGCATCCATTATTCCGCTCGCAGCAGCATCGACGTTTGTGATCGATGTGTTGAGCACTTGCGTCTTGAAGCTCAACCGGGACTCAAGAGAACCGACATACTGCAACACCGATGAAACAGTGTTGATAGCGCTGTCCACGCTCGAAAGCGCAGAAGCGATGTTCGCAGTGCTTATGGCGTTCATGCTCAACGCGGAAGAGTCAACCGCGGTCGATATACTGACGGACAGGGTATCTCCACTGTCAGCGCCGACCTGGAACGACTCGCCGGTGAATGTCGTATCGATCAGGGCTTTCCCGTTGAATTTCGTCTGGGAAATTGTCTGACCGATTTCATTCATGTAGTCATTGACCTGGGTGACGAGGGCCTGAAGTTCGTCGGAACCTAATCCTGCGTTGCCGGCTTCCATAACCAACGTTTTCACGTTGACTAAAATATTGTTGATTGCTTGCAAGCCGCCTTCAGCTGTTGAAAGGACGCTTTGAGCATCGCCTACGTTCGTCAGAGCCTGGCTTAATCCTGCGGAACGGGCCGACAATTTCATGCCGATTGTATACCCGGCAGGATCGTCTCCAGCGCTGTTGACACGCTTTCCAGTCGCGAGTTCAAGCTGTGCTGTTTGAAGCTGTTGATTGATTGAGTTTAACGCGTTATACGCGTTCATAGCGCCAACGTTGGTCGCTATACGGAATCCATCCTCATAGGATGCCATGGTAAGTACCTCCATGTTATTTTCTTGCGCGGCGTCCTTGCCGCAAGAGGAGTTAGTTAAAATCCAGCATCAGATAGCGCTCCTCTCGCCATCCTGCCTCCACGCCAACGGCCTCCACGCAGATGCCATGCGCACCAGGTTTCGGCAGCAGGTGTGTCGTTAACTTTAGTATCGGAAGTCGATGATGGAACTTTAACCTAATTGATGTAAAACGCGCATCATTTTGCGGCATCTCCCGTCAAAATGTTCATATTTTGGGATCCCGCCTTGATGCTGCGTGTACCCGACAAAGATTCACACACCAAGCACTTTTCGACAGGCGTTTATTAATTGCTCAAGCTGGTTTCCGAGTCTGATATTTTTGTCCCCATCTTTTTGGATGCCAATGAGAATCGTGTAACCATCTTCTATCCTATTAGATGATAAGTATGCGACTGCAAGAACGTACCTCGAAATCATGTTCGACGGATTGTGCTCCAAACTTTTCTTCGCAAAACGGATCGCCGAGCCGTTGTCGTTCATTTCAAGTGCAAGCTGGGAAAGCTTCATAAACAATTTATCCAACACCGGCTTCGGCAAGCGTGAGTAATCGGTGTCCAGAACTTTCTTCAACTCTTCATACGCCTCCTCACGATCCCCGTTGTTCATTAAGGTAGCCCCCACTTGATAATTCAAGTACGGATCCTTCGGATATTTTAATAACGCTTCACGGAGGATTCTGAGATTCCGTTCGCTTCTTTTTTCTGTCCCCTGCACGACCTTTCTCGCGTATCCATGATGTAAAATCGTAAGATTGGAATCGGCAATTTTGCCTCCGGCACTCTCAATCGAAGGCCTGATCTGCTCATGAATCGGAAGCGAATAACGAAATTCCTTCCTATTTCTGAACAAACGCACCAGCTTTATCTCGTCGAATTCGACGATGTCGCTCTCGGGCATCTTACTTTTCACTATCATCTCGAACGCATCTGCATCGGAAGATTCGATCATTGCCGGAATTCGCTCTTGCGTATCTTTGACAAGCTCCTCGTCTGCATCAAGTACGAGTATCCAATCGCCGGAGGCATTCTCCAGAGAGACATTTCTTGCATCTGAAAAATCATTTCTCCACGCGCGCTCGATGATTCTCGCGCCGAACTTATTTGCCACATTCTTCGTGTAATCTGTCGAGCCGGTGTCCGCGATGATGATTTCATTCACTATCTTCTTTGCGCTTTCGAGACAAATGGGGAGAAGCTCCTCTTCATTTTTCACGATCATGCAAAGTGAAAGTTTTGGCTTCATTGAATCCCCTAGAACCCAGCCTGTGCCCGAAATTTGTCAAGTCCCGTCTTTACTTCCCGATGAGATTTCGTACTGCCTCTTCTGTCATCGGCCGCAGCATTATATGGTCGACGCCATTTGATTTGTCCTCACCCTCGCGGTTCGTCAAAAGTATCGTCATACATTCGGGCTGCGTTTTCTTGATCTGCTGACAGACCTCTTTGCCGTTTATCGATGGAAGACTGAGGTCAACGAAGGCAGCGGAAAACTTCTCCGACTCAAAAATTTTGGCCGCTTCAACCGCGTCGCCGGCAACTTTCAGACGCGAATAAATCTGAAGAAGGTACTGCGACTCTTCTTCAAGCAGCGCGCGGTCATCTTCGATTAGAATTGCACTCTCTCCTTTCGGCATCTCGACTCTCTTGACCTCACAGACATCGGTGGTAAGTTCGTTGCCGAGCGCCCGCGTGTCAACTTGATATCCCATCTTCTCAATTTTATTCACCAGTGCTTGAATACTTCCGTTACTTTTTATCGTATCGTCCCTTAATACGGCACCTTGCCGGGTCGTAAGCCTGACTCCGATGTGTTTCCCTTTTCCATCCGCAAGCTCGCTCGGACTTGGGAGGGCGGTCATCATCAACACCTCACAATCCGGAACTTCTGATATGATAATAAAGTTGACGAAAATATCTTTTATCAATTCGGAAACGGTTGACTCTGCCCTGAACTCAGTCAATGCCGAAATATCGAAGTTCCTTATTCGTTCTGAGGCAGCTTCGTGTTCCATGACGCCACTCCTGATGCTCTCGAAGATGGCATCTTGGTTCGTATACGAGCTGTCGAGATCTATCGATAAATCTTTTGTTGCGGAAGCAAGCCGCATTTTTATTTCCTCGATTATTTTCTCGTCGCCCTGAACAAACGAGAGCCTCGACAGCACGCCGTCGATCTCGATCCGGGCATTTCTCATTGTCGCCGGGATCTTGTCCACAGAATCGCGGAGAGTCGACAGATCCGAGTTCGCTTTGTCAAGTTTTGTTTGCAGCTCCGCGGAATTATCCCGCGCCGCAGGGAGTTCCGATGCGAGGAGACTCCTGAGCTTGTCAAACGTGAGCTGAATCATCATCTGCGCAAGCGGATCTGCGGAAGTTTTGATCTCGATGACCCCAATTCCGAAAGTCAAAAAGTTTGCCTCGTAGAGTTCTCCGCCATCTTTCTGAACTACATCCAAAGGTTTCACCGAACTCTGAGCGTCCTTCGCTGCTGAAACTGAAGAACCCTTGTCTCGTTGTTTGAGATAATCCTCGAGAATTGTCAGGACTTCATTTGGATCATCCGCTTTGGAGAGGCCCGTTATGAAATCGTTCATTAGTCTGGACTCACCGGACAAATCGGACGCTGTTCTTGCATGAGTTTCGGCGGCTCGTTTTGACTCGAGCAAATCAAGAGCGATTGAAGAAACGGCATTGAGTTCGGACGGCGCGGGGGTCACTCCGACAAACTTGAACATCAGTGCTAGATTCTGCTGCCGCGATTTAAGACAGAAGTACACTCCCTCCGATGAAAACACCTCTTCACCTTTGACGAAAGATGGATCGGCGGCGAGTTGCGCTGCCGGAACCATCATGCCAAATTTGATACTTGGGATCGAAACTGTGCTGGGTAAACTTCCATTGATGGTGGATAATGTCAATCTCGGCCCGTCAATGGAATATATCGCGATGGAGTCTGCTGTGAAAACCTGTTTGAGGAGGTCAACAGTTTTCTTGGATATTTCGCCGAGGCTCCCATCACTTATGCCTGTCAAGCCTACTAGTGCCCGGGTAACTTTCCCGCTCTCCTCGAACTTTCTTTGGGCCGACAAGCGCGTGTATATGTCTGCTGCAGTCGAAGAAGCGACGCTCAGGATTTCACGTAGCTCGTCAATCGCTTCCTGATCGATTCCCTCATTTTGTTCCGGGGAATTTTCGGGAATTGCGGCGGAAGCGAAGCCGCAGATGTCTCCTACCGGCGTACTCTCTATGGCTAGTCTAGAGTCCCCACCTGCAGAAACGATATTTGAAAAAGATGTGTCTGGAAGCTGGGCCCTCGAAAACAATCCTCCATTTCCCGCGAAGGACATGTCTGCCTGGGTTAGACTCAACGATAATGAGGGCTCGATCTTGTCCGTTGCAACCGTGAGCAAATATACATCGGCACTTTCTCTGGCGGCGTACAAAATTCCGGCGCAGATTAATTTCGGCGAAGTTTCGCCTGCGAGTATCTCTTTCAAATTGGTAAGAATGTTTTCGTATTGTTCCGAAGTGGCAAGCTCTTTCAACAGGTCATGGTGATGCTTGAGCTTGTTTATCTCCGCGCGCTGGACAACCCCTTCGGTTACTTCCCTTAGATGAAATACGGTTGAGTTACTCAGAGTCGCACTTTCTATCCTGAAGAATTTCCCATCAAGTTCGACAGTGCTGGTGCGATTGAGGGCGCCTAGTCCGGAAAAGAGAGTGTCAATGTTGAGCGACTCATTCAATTTGACGGCGAGTTTTTCCCGCGCAGCGAGATTTGCCGCAGACACTGTTCCGTTCTCCAAAATGAATATCGGCTCTTCTGAGAAAAACTCGATCGAATTCGCGAGGAGGTTTTGGGTGTTCCGCAGTTCCTGTCTGAGATTCTCCTGTTCCGTAATGTCTTCGACGAAAATGAAGATGGAATCCGCGGCGGCGGACAGGCACACGTTGAGATTTTTGCGGTCGGTTGCGTGGCAGGTCCTTGTGACGACATTCTTTGAGCGAAGCTCGGATTTGATTGCCTCCGGAGATTCGCTTAGGTAACGTAGAAAACCATCAAAGCTTTTCTCATTGGCTAGGAAATCTTTCAGCAAACTTTCGAATCCACCGTTCCATTCGACTATCTTATTTTCTACTACACGAGCGGTAGGGAATATGCTGTTGAACAATTTTTCGGCGTTGAAGGAAATCTTCCTCGAATCCTCCGCCGCCTTTTTAAGATCTGTGACATCACTGAACGCTAAGTAATGATACTCGCCGCTGCTCCATTGTGACACAGAGAATGTTCGTCCGTCTGAAGCCGGTGTTTCAAAAGTCGAATCCGATTCGGAGAGCGTCGGGATTCCATTACAGGAGGTGAACTCATCGGCAGAGTCTGTGATCGTGAAAATTCGTTTCAAGGATTCGCTGGCAAATTCGATTTTGCCGGCATGGATGGCTAAAGTCGGTATGGGAGAATTCTTTACGACGTCTTCCGAATGTTTTTTCTCTTCGACGGTCAGTTTATCAGCAAGTTCATTTTCCTTACGAAGGGTATCTATGGTTCTGTCAAGTTCGGCTTTGATGTTTACGCCCGCAGTCTCGTCGAACAGATAAACTACAATTTGATTATTGTCATCCAGAGAAATTATCCTTGCCTTGAAATACCTATCTGAAACTTTAAGAGGAAAGCTATCATCCCTTCTTATCTTAAGGCTGAGTAAGAATTCTACGAAATTCTGCCGGGTTTCCTCTTCCATTATTGAGGACAACGGTTGTCCTATAGCATCTGTGCCTCTGCCGAACAAATCCCTCAGCGCCTGGTTGGCTTCCGTTATGATGCCGCTTTCATCGAGAATACATGCGGGGATCGGCATGACGTCATACAGGTGAAGATGCTCGCCTTCCTTTTCAATAAACTCATTCTTCATTTTGATGAACTGCTCGTCGAACCTCTTTTCAAATACCTCAAGTCTGCTCCTTAGATTTGAAAGGTAAACGGCATATTTGAAGAGCGAACCGAATTGTCCGAAAAAGGTCCGGGCATCATGGATTCTTGAAGGAAGAAGCGATAAGATTAAATAATCTCCGGATTCTGCCTTGACGGAGAGGGTCGAGATCAGATCGAAGCCAAGCTCTGATTGAATTTTCTTACAAACCGCAGAGGTCGCAAAATCTCCCATCAAGGGAAACGGATCTTCGAACTCATAGTATTCGCCCTTGAACACTTTCGCTCTGCCTCCGCGCAGCGGAATCGCGTTAACATCGAGTCTGATTCCGAGTTTTATAAGGAGATTTGAGATACTATCTATGTCGTTGCCCGCGTAGCAAACTAGCCGCGCAGATTCGTTCGTACGTTTGAACATGAATACACTGCAATCGAAAGTTTGCATGATCCCGTCTGCTACTGCGGGAAGAGATTTGTCTGGTTCATCTGCGGCCATGACTTCCGATAGTGTGGACAGAAACACTTTCAGAAATCTCTCTGTCATGGGGTGGGTCCCGATCATCCCCGCGGGGATTTTACGCCTGGAGTACGACCTCAAATAGATAACGATTATGATTGCCGCGACGACGAAAAGAATTGGCAGAAAATCTAAAATGAGTAGATCGCTCATCACTCAGGAAAAATTAGTTGAAGGCTCTGTCCGGTGAATCCCTCCGGGGAAGCATCGGACTTCTGATCTGAAATTCAAGGTTCAAAATTTAAGGCTTATTAATTACTGTTTAGGCAGAGTAAAATAAAAGGTTGAGCCTTTCCCTTTGCCGGCAGATTCAACCCAAACGGTTCCACCGCACAGATCGACAATCTTTTTGACAAATGCTAAACCCAGTCCGCTTCCTTCGACTTTCTCGGTGTCGCTTGTTTTCACTCTCTGGAAAATTGCAAATATCCTCTCATGAAATTCCTGCTGAACGCCGATTCCGTTGTCGCGCACAAAAAAGAGATAGTGGTCGCCCTTGTCTTGCGCCCCGACCGTGATCTTCGGGTGCGGCTGGTCGCCCATATATTTAATCGCATTGTCAAATAAATTCATAAAGACCCGCTCGATGTATTTGGCGACGACGTAGAGCTTCGGGAAATCTCCTTCCTGTTCTACTTTTATTCTTCTTTCCGACATCCTTATCGACAGCTCTTTCAAAACACTGTTGACCAGTTCGCCGATGTCCGTCTCGTCGAGCACCATTTCAACGCTCCCGACTCTTGCCAGGTCGAGAAGATCATTGACGAGAGAGTGCAGTCTCGCCGAGGATGAGAGGATAGCCTCGATCAGAACATCCTGCTCAACCTCTAGATTTCCGCTGCGCTTGAGCTCCTTTGCAAATCCTTCGATAACGAGGATCGGAGATTTCAAGTCGTGCGTAATCGCATAAGTAAACTGCTGAAGCTCGTGATTCTTGCTTTCAAGAAGGTGCGTTTTTTGAATGGTCTCCTCGTGCAGCCGCGCATTTTCTATCGCCGCGCCGATCACGGTGCCGATTCCTTCCATGATCTCGCGCTGAGGATCTTCGAGCGCTCTCTCTACTTCACTGAATAGCGCACTGACGCCCACCGCTTTTCCTTTAGCCTTGAGAGGGAAAATCACTACTGAATCAAAAACAGATTTCTGCAAAGAGCGGGGAAGCCCTTCAAAATTATCGCCGCGGTTTAGCGACTCGACAACGTCGGATTTCAACACTTTTCCGAAGATGGTCGCGGCCACGTCGGACCCGTGAACCTCCGAAAGAAATTCTTCGTTAAGATTCGCGCTCGCCGCGACAAAAATTCTCCGTTCGCTTTTGTCCGGTAAAAGTATCGCCCCCGCGTCGCCATTAAAAATGTCCATCGTCTGCCTGACCGAATACTCAAGCACTTCTCTGAAATCGATTGTGCGGTTGAGAAGCATGGCGATTCTGTTTATCGCACTGAGCTGAAGGTTTCTTTGAGTAAGAGTTTCTTCAAGTTTGCGGCGGCTGGTAACATCCATCAGGATCCCGAGGGCGCCCGTAAGGACATTATCTTCACCCAAAATAGGAGAAGTAGATATCTGTATATAAGCCTCAGTACCGTCGGGATGTCTGAAAAGAAACTCACGAGGCTCAACCGGGCGCTCCGTAGAAATTGTTTGGTTGAATGGCAGATTTGAGGCCTGGACATGCTTTTTTGTGGCAGGATCGCAGAAGCCGCGAAGCAAGTGGGACGAATTTTTGTGAAGGTTGACGTCTCTCGTCACGCCGAAAATCCGTTCGGAGGCGCTGTTCATGACCACAATTTCTCCGAACCTGTTGGTGACCACTATGCCCTCACCGATGTCCTCGAACAGCCTCAACAAATCTTCAGAGATGATCAGGGTGCTATTTTTCGTCTCCACGTTCATTTCGAATTAGAAGGATACTATAATCATGTCAAGTTAAACCTCCATCGTTTCAGTTACAATCACTTAAGTGGAGCGGGTGAGCTATAAAACAGGAACAAGTCGCTGGAAATCAGGAGGATCAGGAACTAGGAATCCGGTTGTCTTTTCGAAGCCGGTCTTAATTCACGGCTTGAGCATTTTCGGAAAAAAGCTTATTATAAATGAGGCCAGTTCTTTTTCAACTTGGATATAAGGATTAGATAGAGAATTATCTTGTCCGGTTGTAATCTCGTACGTTCTCACTTTGGGGCTGTAGCTCAGCTGGGAGAGCGCGTGAATGGCATTCACGAGGTCGAGGGTTCGATCCCCTTCAGCTCCACAAAAAATCGGCTTTCCCAATCCAACCTTCCAATTGGGGTATAATTATTCCTGCGCTGCCGTTTGTTTCTTTGAATGCCACGAAGTAAAATAACTCGAGAGAAAAGCTTGCACTTTGATTTTGTACACAAGCCCAATTACTCTTTACATTTTTGTTCACGGAGGCCGACCGAGACGGTTTACATTCGCCGAAGAGTTCCTTCTGTGTAAGATTGCAGAGACCATGGACGGAGTTGAATTAAGAAATCATTGCAGTATAGCGATCGCGCTGATTATGGTGCTTTCTCCCGTCATCTTCTTGGAAGGATGTACGACGAATCCGACCTCGTTAACCGGCACATGGAATCTTGTATCGATCACTGAAACAAATGGCAGTCAAACAACGACTCTGAATTCTGCGTCGGCCGTTGGGAGTCTGGCTTTGTCCGCAAATTTTACATTCAGTGTTGACGGTGTAGTAACGTCTCAGTCCGGTGCAGAATTGCTCGGCTTTCCGGTCGGCTCCACCGGTGTAGCGACCGGTAACTATTCTTATTCAGGTGCTTATAGGACTATCTCATTCTATGTAACAAGTTGGTCGGGGAAAGGAAGTCAAACAGGAAGCATATCCGGAACTTACACACTTTCAGGGAACGCTCTTTTTATTAATTTGAATATCAGAAACGCAGCCGTAACAGTTAATCTATCAAGGGCTCAATAGCCCTCTGGAAACAAAGGAGCAACTTGAACCTTGCTCTCCAAAGCTGCTTAAGTTGTAAATCTAATTTGATTGATAGGACTGTGGGTTCAGTCTGCAGAAGTAAAGGAAGTGTTCTGGCGGACTAATATATTAATAACTATTGCCCTCTTAAGCTTTCAACGCTGGCGAGAACTCGTTTCAAAGTCAAGCTGATGGCCCACTTTTTTCTTTCTCTCTGTAAAAACCTATCAAATCCGTATTGGCAGGTTTATAGCCGAGTTGTCTTTGCATTGTCACGATCTGTCCGCGGTGATAGGAGAAATGGTTAAGCAACTGCTGAAATGCCCAGACGCGCGGATTCGAATATTTATTTCCCTTCATATCCTGATAGTCGAACCGCTCCTCGAGCTGACGATCATTTAATTCGTTTAATAGAGCAGATAGTTCTCCATCAAGCCTGCTCCATTCTTGCTTGAAATCATCAAGGTTTTTCAATTTGGACTCGTCAAGCGGTTGGGCGGATTCACCGCGCAACCTTCGCAGCCATGCGTTCTCTGCATTCAGTATATGCAGCAGAGTTCCTCGTACTCCTCCATGACTCGAATGCAGATCCTTCTCGAAATCTTCCTGCTTCATTTGTTCAAGTGAAACAAGAAGGCGTTCCTTCGCCCAGCGGTCGTATTGTAAAAGTTCAAGGATATCGCTTTTGTTCAAGTGTACCACCTCCCACCATAAGACGTCGTCAGTGTTCCTGTGCTAAATGGTTGTCCTATAAGAGTCCGTGCAGGCAAAACGTCATCGCCACTCGCGGACGCTTTCGGCAAGAACTAACTTTTAGTTCCGCTCAATTTGTTGACATGCCGCGTCAATTTTGATTTCTGGTTTGCGGCTTTGTTCTTATGTATCAAACCTTTTGAAGCCAGCTTGTCGAGAGTAGAAACAGCTTCCTTTAGAGCGGATGCGGCTTTCTCTCTGTCTTTCTCGGCGCGGACATTCTTTAAAAGGGTTTTCATCTTTGATTTTGCTTCTTTGTTTATCGCCCGTCGTCCTGTGCTTTGGCGAGCTCTTTTTTCTGCCGATTTGTGTTGTGCCATTATCTTCCTTTAATTTTTTCTCTTATGTGTAGCGCGGATCAATTCTTATTTTAAATAATATTTCAGCGGGTTAGGCTGCAACTTGCACTCCTCCGCAATTCTCATGAATTCGATCTTTTTCTCGTCGCGGAGTTTGTAGAGTCCCGGAACAAGTCTGTCTCTAATCTCAACCGGCGTGAGTGGATTTATATATATGCTCGTTCCACCCTCGAAGCCGGCGGGGACATTTATTCTCCATTTTATTAAGATTCGCCACGGCATCTTGTAAACCGAATCTATAGGCGTGTAATACCATTCTTCGTTGCAGGAAATTTCTGGTCCCGCCGCAGCATGAACTGCATGTACCATGTTGCTCATCCCGCGAATTTCCTCCTGTGTATGCTCCTGCGGCCGTGCCGCATGCGATTTTGAAAAAATCTCTATTGTCGGATATCGATGACCGATACCCACAAATGCGATTGCATGTTCGTTTTCAGCGAAAACGAGATTGTGGTGGCCTGCGAAATTCGCTCCGTATTCATTGAAGATGTTCGGATCCTGTCTGATCATTTTTGTCTGTTCGGTTATGGAAGACCCCCACTCATCGAGAGCCACCAGCTGCTTGTGAAGGTGATCGACGGAAGCGCCTGCCGGACTCAACCAATTTTGAAATATGCTGATATAGCGGGCATATCTGTTCATTTCGAAAATATCGACCATGGATTCGATTGCGAACAGAAGATATTGATAGTGAGATTCAGGAGTCATGTCGCCCGACGAAATTAGCTGGTTGTCGTATTCGGCGTCTTGTAAAAAATGTCTGTGGGCTATTATTATATCGTGGCAGCCGCCGAAGAAGGGGTCCGCCATACTGAGTTTTTCTTCCAGCGGGATTTTTCCGATTTCCTCCGGCCTCCGCCCCATCCTCTCCAGCTTGAAATTTATGATGTCGGTTATGTGCCGCAACCCCGTGGGATTACCGAAGTAGCTGTCCCGCCATTGAAGCTGTTCGCGATTAAGTTTATATCCGTAATTTTTTTTCCAGTAATCGAGTGTTACTATCTCGAACAGGTTAGGGATACGCCTGAACTCGGCGATGTTGTCGAAATATTTGTCGGGAGGAAGACGTTTGATTTTCGAATAAGTATTTCCCTGTCTGGTTACTCTTACCTTTTCCGGTGGTGTCTCGAAAAGTCTTGTTTCGCAAAAGCTGCAATAATCTTCTTTCTCCTTCGGCTTGATCTTCTGAGGCTGGACGGTATGATTTGAGTAAATGGGCTTGCTCCCTCTTCCGGGTACGGCCCACACCTCGGTGCCTGTAAAAGGATTGAGCTGTTTCGCTGTGCCATCGGGCATTATGTGGTAGAAATTTTCGTAGTCCAAAGGGTGATCTTTCTAGAAAAATACTGCAGAATTTAACGCATGACGGGAGAAATTAAAAGGACTAAAGACGTCGGCTGTCGGCGATCGTGTTGCGGTTACTCATTTGATTTTTGAGTTTCGGCTTTTATTTTAATCAGCAACCACTACAGAGAACCTAATGTCCTGCACAATTACTTTAATTCCCGGCGACGGAATCGGACCTGAAATAACAAGCGCGGCAATGCGAGTTATTGCCTCTGCAGGCGCGAAGATCGATTGGGAAATTTATGATGCCGGTTTCGCCGCCATCGAGAAGTACAAAGACCCGCTTCCGCAGCAGGTCATAGACTCGATCGCGAAAAACAAAATTGCCCTGAAGGGGCCGTTGACGACCCCGATCGGTACCGGCTTTAGAAGCGTGAACGTGGCGCTCAGAAAGGAATTCGATCTCTATTCCAACCTCAGGCCGGCGAAATCATTCGAGGGGATTAAATCACGGTACGAAAATATCGATCTCGTTATTGTCCGCGAGAATACCGAAGAATTTTACAGCGGCATAGAACACTACGTCGATGCACGTAAAAGCGCGGCGGAGACCATCGGCATTGTAACACGCACAGGCTCCGAGAGAATAATCAAGTTCGCATTCGATTACGCTGTGAGCCACGGTAGAGAAAAAGTAACGGTGGTTCACAAGGCGAATATACTCAAATATACCGGCGGACTTTTTCTAGACATTGCCAAAGTCATTGCGAAGGATTATCCGCAAGTAAGGATGGATGACAAGATTGTCGATAACATGGCGATGCAGATGGTCATCAATCCGAACCAATTCGATGTGATCGTTACGACAAATCTGTTCGGCGACATCCTTTCGGATCTCGCATCCGGTCTTGTGGGCGGGCTCGGTCTTGCACCGGGAGCAAACATCGGATACAATGCGGCCATATTTGAAGCAGTTCACGGAAGCGCGCCGGACATCGCAGGCAAAAATATTGCCAACCCGTGCGCCATTATACTCGCCTCATCCATGATGCTTGAACATATCGGTGAATCCGGTGCGGGCAAGAAGATAGCGTCTGCCGTCGCGGCAGTCATAAAGGAAGGGGAAAAAGTCACGCGGGACATCAACCCGGCAAACCCGGTCTCGACGGAGGAGATGGCGGATGCCATAATAGAGAAACTGTAAATCCCTTTTCCAAAACTCTAAACAATGTTGAGATTTTAGATCTGAAATCTACCGACTAGAATAAGTGAAACGCACCCCGGTTTATCTCGTACTCCTCACCGTCTTCATCGACCTTGTGGGCTTCGGAATAATAATTCCGCTGCTGCCGTTCTATGCGCAGCATTTCGGCGCAACCCCGACTGTAATCGGGCTTTTGAGCTCTTCATATTCGGTCATGCAATTTCTATTTGTGCCGTTCTGGGGAAGATTCTCGGACCGGATCGGCCGAAGACCGATTATTCTAATGAGCGTCACTGGCTCTTTTATTTCCTACATGATTTTCGGATTTTCGGATTCGCTCGCGCTCCTTTTTATATCTCGGATTTTGGCGGGCTTCATGGGTGCAAATATCTCGACTGCACAGGCGTACATCGCCGATACGACGTCGGTCGAAGAGAGAGCAAGATACATGGGATTTATCGGTGCTGCATTCGGTTTTGGGTTCATGCTCGGACCATTCATAGGCGGAGTCCTTAGCAGAATAAGTTATGGAGCGCCGGGATTTTTCGCATCAGGGATTTCGCTGGCGAATGTGGTGCTCGCATATTTCATGCTGCCGGAATCCAATCCCCGGTATTCCGCATTCGGGATACAGAGCCGTGGATCGGCTCGCAAAATAAGTTGGCTCAACGTTGCTGCGACCCAATCCGCTTTTCGAAATCACGGGATCCGGAACCTCGTGCTGGTTTTCTTTTTCTATACGGTTGCGTTCTCGATTCTTTATGTGGCTTTTCCGCTTTTCAGCAAGGAGATATTGAAGTACGATGCCGAGGATAACGGATACTTCTTTGCATATGTCGGGATGGTTGGAATCATCATTCAAGGTGGGGCAATCGGTCGGCTTGCAAGAAGATTCGGCGAAAAATCGCTTGTAACAGCCGGCCTGGCCTTTTTTGTCTCTGCATTGGTTCTTGTCCCGGTCACTCGCGCACTGTCGACACTTATCGTTTCTGCAACGTTGTTGGCAGTGGGGAGCGCGTTCATAGCTCCCTCGCTGACTAGCTTGATTTCAAAATATGCTGGTACAGGTGAACAGGGCAGCACACTGGGAGTCTCGCAGTCGTTCTCGAGCCTTGGAAGGGTCATCGGACCTTTCCTGGGAGGGTTCATCATAGGGACGACGGGATTCGCATGGCCCTTTCTTACAGGCGCCATCATGATTGTGATTGCACTTATCCTTTCCCTCCGCGCGGCGAGCCCGGCTTCTCAAAAATCTGGTTAGGTTGTAAAATAGATTGCTTTTTGTTAATTCTTTTTGAAACTTTAGGCGTATGAAGCAAAGCAAGAAACATTCCGATGGCGGGGTGGGCGGAAAAAATTCCCAGCGTCAGCCTCAGAAGATTTCCCGGTCGAAAACAAGTCACAAGGACATTGACATGCAGCAGCTCGGATTTGAGGTTGAAGTTGCAGTCTATGAGGTCGATAAGATATTCGAAGGTCAGGGTGACAAACTCAGCGACCAGTATGTCGTCGATTCGCTCGGCAGCTTTGTAAAAGTGATCAAAGACGAGAGCTACGCTTCGTACTCGGAAAAGTTGAAGGAGGGCTCCGACGACGAATCCGACCTGCTTCATATTAATATCGTGAACCGGTTGAGCGCCGCGATTGAGGAATTAGAACTTCAGGTGACCGATCTTGAACTTATAGATGTTGTAAAGCAAGTACTCGCCGCTGTAAAAAAATCAAAATCCACAAAGTCATCTCGCGCGTACCTTGATTCACTTGCGAAACGACTGAAAGAGATGGGAATCAAGTCCGACTTTCTTACCGAGACCGATGTTGAGGGTGAGACGATCCCGCTTGACGATCTCGACAATTTAGACGACCTCAGCTTCAACGATGACGATTTGGATTTAGATGATCCGAAACTAAAGTATTAATGAAAAACTCCATACGCGAATCTATAAGTTCCCGATACCATCGCGAGGCGTCCAGGCAAATAAATATTTTGACGCGACAAATTCTAAGTTCTAATTCGAAAAAGGGGGAAGATCTGAATCGATTTGAGATTCGTTACCCGGGTTTCGAAGTATATTTGGGGTTTGGAGCTTAAACCAAAGTGGGTTTTAACTGCGGAATCATAGGGCTTCCTAACGTCGGGAAATCGACGATCTTCAACGCAATGACAGCTGCCGGAATCGCAGCCGAAAATTATCCATTTTGTACCATTGAGCCGAATGTAGGGATTGTCCCGGTCCCCGACATGCGACTCGATAAGCTGGCCTCTTTCTACAAGACGGGTAAAATAATTCCGACAACGATCGAATTTGTTGACATTGCTGGTCTCGTCAAAGGTGCAAGCAAGGGCGAAGGTCTCGGTAATCAATTCCTCGGTCATATCCGTGAGGTTGATGCCGTCGCTCATGTGGTACGATGCTTCGAAGACTCGAACGTCATACACGTCGACGGCTCAGTCGATCCGAAAAGAGACATCGAAATTGTCGAGGCGGAGCTGATCATCAAAGACATCGAGACGCTGGAAAGGAAGATGAAAGAGACCGAAGGACGCGCGCGTTCGGGAGATAAGAAAATTAAGGAAGAGTACGACGTTTACGTCCGTTTAATGGGACACCTCAATACAGGAAGGCTTGCAAAGTATTTGACCTTCGAAGATGAAATGCACCGCGAGTACGTTCGGTTACTGAATCTTCTGACAGACAAGCCTGTGATGTATATTGCCAATGTCGACGAAGAAAGTATGAAAGGCAGTTCCGAAGGGAGCCGCGCGGACAACAAGTATGTCCAGGCCGTATGTGAAGTGGCCTCGCGAGAAGGGGCGAGAGTAGTGAGGGTATCCGGGAAGATTGAAGCCGAACTTTCGCAGCTGAATTCCGAAGAGCGAGCAGCTTTTCTCTCCGACTTGGGATTGAAAGAATCCGGGCTTGAGCGGGTGATCCGTGAAGGCTATTCGCTCCTGAATCTCATTACATTTTTCACCGCGGGTCCTAAAGAGGTTCATGCCTGGACAGTCGAGGCGAATACCTGTGCCCCGAAGGCAGCTGGGAAAATTCATTCCGATTTCGAGAAAGGGTTCATCAGGATGGAAGTAATTAAGTACGATGACCTTATGCATCTCGGTTCGGAGCAAGGAGTCAAAGACGCCGGACTTTTGCATATCGAGGGGAAGGACTACATGCTTCACGACGGCGACATCGTTGTTGTAAGATTCACCGTGTAAAGTCGATTCTTATATAAGAAGCGGTCGAGTGAAAAGATTTTCCGGTGGACTCTTCCTTTTCATCCTGATTTTCTCAATAGATTCATCCGGACGGTAGACGGCAGAGGTTTCGATTTATCTGCACGATTGCGCAGCAGCGAAAAATTGAATCCGAACAGTGGGAGATTTTTGTTGATATGAGTTTCGGTTCATTTGATTTGTCTATCATTTCGAATTTAAGGTTTAGTATCTTTCCATATGGATAAGCTGACACAACTTAACCGAAAAATTATTTCCTGCTGCAAATGTCCCCGCCTCGTGGAATGGCGAGAAAAAATTGCAATAGAAAAAACGGCGCGTTTTCATAACGAAACCTACTGGGGAAAACCGGTGCCGGGTTTCGGCGACCCGATGGCGAAAGTCTTGATCGTCGGACTCGCGCCCGCGGCACACGGCGCGAACCGCACGGGCAGAATGTTCACAGGAGACAGAAGCGGAGAGTGGCTGTATAGCATGCTGCACAAATTTGAGTTCTCCAGCGAACGAGTTTCATCATCAGCGGACGACAACTTGAGACTGAAGAATTGCTATATAACGGCTGTTGTACGCTGTGCACCGCCCGCGAACAAACCAGCGAAAGACGAGATTCATAATTGCCAGCCTTATTTGTCAAGCGAGCTGCAAATTCTTGAAGGCGTCGAAGTGATCGTCACGCTTGGAAAAATCGCATTCGATTGGACGATAGACTCATTGTCACAACTGCACTTCTTCGGAGGAAGAACTTGGAAAGAGAACTTCGAACGTCGTCCCAAGTTTGCGCACGGCGTGAAACTGCAAATAGACGAGAAATTGACGCTCATCGCGTCTTATCATCCAAGCCAGCAGAATACTTTCACGGGGAAGTTAACGAAGCGCATGTTCGAGTCGGTATTCAAGGATGTTAAGGAACTTCTAGGATGAGTTTCCGCTTGCCAAAAACAGCCCTTGCAGGTCTGATCCGCCGGGGTTAAATTAAGTTTTAGACTTTTGAATCATGGGGATGTAGCTCAGTGGTAGAGCATCTGCCTTTTAAGCAGAGGGTCGCAGGTTCGATCCCTGCCATCCTCACAGATCAACATTGATGAAATCGTTCTCCAGATGGTTGTGAGACGCCGCTCGAAGGTATGAAGAAGCGAATAAGACGAGGATTTCTTTGTGAATAGTGGGAGTGCAAAGAGGGTAGACCGGGATAGTTTCTTGAACCTTTGATATGCACGGTTTGTTGTGTTCTTTAACCAATACAGACATTTAGCAAAATCATTAGTTTCGCACAACGAGTTCTCACTGCTTGTGCTTCATTTCACTTGACAAGCTATTAATGATGAGCTAAATTTTTCTGCAAGTTTTAAACAAGAAGGAGAAGGTTTTTGAGTTCCGATACCAATGGCTTCGGTAATGGCAAAGGAATTAATGGGAACGGATCGTTCTCCGGCAGTAGTTTGTTAATTCGCGGCCAGCAGGAGGAGATCACCTTTCAGGATATAATTGAGAAGGTATATCGCCGCAAAAATATCGTTATCATCGTCTTCCTTTTTATACTTACCTTGACGGCTCTCTATACATTTCTTCAACGTCCGACTTACGAGGCAACGTCTCAGGTCCTGATTCAGAAGAGCAAGACAGGATCTAACGGCATACTGGAAGGCATGGGCGATATTCTCCAACCTTTCGAGTCCGATGAAAGAAGAATCACCAACGAAATGGATATTCTCCAAACTAATCTTCTCAGAACAAACGTTGCACACCGACTTTTGAGTTCTCCGGTTATCACGACCAGAGGTGGACCGGATACCATGGAGATCATCACCAGGTCGGAAGAAAGGTTGAGAAAGAATCCGGCAAATTTCAGCCTGATCGATTTGGTGAAGGCGTCGTTGGAGAAAGCGGTGTCGTTTACGAACGACCGCAACTCGGACATAATAAGCATTGCCGTAAGAAGTCACTCTCCCGAAGAGGCTGCTCATATCGCGGATGTATATACACAAGAATATTATGGTTTGAATCTTAGCTCGAGCCGCAACATGGCAACGAACGTAAGACAATTTCTTGAAAGCCAGCTTACTGATACGAGAAAGGATCTCGACGTTTCCGAGAACAACCTGCAAAGCTATATGCAGTCTCAAGGGATAGTTTCCCTCGACGACGAATCGAAGCAGCTGATCGAGGCGATGAGCACGTTCGAGGCGCAGCGCGACGATGTGGTAATCGAGGAAAAATCCCACCAGCAAGTTCTGCAGTCGTACAGAGACCAGCTCGCAAGAATCGAACCTTCGCTGTCTGCTAATGTTTCGGATGCAATCGATCCGTATATCTCTCTTCTGCAGGAGCAGATAGCAAAGCTGCAGGTGAACCGCGATGTAGCGATGGCGCAGAACCCGGTGGTTGGGAACAAGGACGTCTATAACCAGATCGTTGCGCAGGCAGATTCGCAGATAGCGGAGCTGCAACGAAAACTCAAAGACAAGACAACTAAGTTCTTAGAGAGGCAAGCGTTTGCCGCGGGTTCGCCCCAGACGTCGCAGGGATCGTCTTCCGGCAATTATGACCCGACAGGGTATTACAAGCAATTGAAGCTTCAAATACTGCAGGAGGAGATCCAACTGAGTAGCATTCAAGCGCAAAGAAGAGAGCTTGATAACATCGTCGGAAAATACGAGGGAGAATTTTCGAAACTGCCGAAGCAATACATCGGACTCGCAAAGTTGGATCGCGCAGAAAAAAGCAAAGAGAAATTGTTCTTGATGGTACAGGACAGTTATCAGCAGGCGCAGATTGCGGAGCAATCTCAGTTTGGTTATGTACAAATAGTTGATCCCGCGGTACCGCCACAGAAACCGGTAAGTCCAAAGATCCCCTTGAATCTTACTTTGGGCCTGCTGCTTGGATTGGCTCTCGGAATAGGTCTGGTATTTGTGCTCGATTATTTGGATAGGAGCATTAAGTCGCCTGAGGATCTTGAAAAGAAAGGTCTGAATGTGTTGGGGTCGATACCCATCATGTCGGGAGCCACTATCGGCAAAGAGGATGAAAGAGAGCGGAAGGTGATGAAGGATGGCCAGATGGTGCAGCTGCGTTTGATTACGCACCACAAGCCGTCAGATCCAATATCGGAATCTTACAGGTCGCTCAGAACGGCGATTCAGTATTCTCGAATCGATAAACCGATCAAGACACTTCTTGTCGCCAGCGCGCTTCCCAAGGAAGGGAAATCCACTACAGTCGCAAACTTGGCAGTCACTATGGCGAAGGCCGGTTTGAAAACGCTTCTTGTCGACGGTGATCTCCGGAGGCCTGTACAGCACAGAGTGTTCAATTGTGACCGGAAACCGGGTTTGATCGAGTATATGAAAGGTGAAATCGATCTCAACACCGCGGTGAGAAAAACATTTGTAGAAAATCTATTTTTACTTCCTACAGGCTCCCTTCCTCCGAATCCGGCAGAAGTGCTCGGCTCCGATACGATGAAAGCCACCCTGGAGATATTCAAGGCGAGTTTCGATGTGGTGGTTTTTGATTCTCCACCTATCGTTGCTGTTACAGATGGCGTGATTCTCTCCAAGCTCACCGATGCAGCCGTTTTCGTAACACTTGCAAATAAGACAGAAGTCGACGTGCTGGAGAAAGCTTATTCGACATTGAGGCAGGTCAAGGCTGATGTGATTGGTTTTGTTCTCAACGAATTCGATGTGACCAAGGCCTACGGCGCATATTATCGATACTATCGCTACTATCATTATTACGGTCACTCCGAAGAGGGCAAGGGCAAAGCGTAGAGCGTCCGCGTAGAACTGAAAAAAGAGATAGAGCAGTATCATTGAAAAACGGTTCGGAACTTCTTTCAGGATCCTGTGCGGAGGAAGCACATATGGAGAAGCCCGGCAGTGCAAAGTGCTGGCATGTCATGTACGTGCACGCGCGGCATGAGAAGAAAATCCATTCTGAAATGCTCAAGATGGGAATTGAGTCGTTCCTCCCTATGAAGAAGGAACTGCACACATGGAGCGACCGGAAAAAATGGATCGAGGTTCCCCTCTTTAGCTGCTACGTATTTGTCCGAATAGATCCCTCGGGGAAAGACATAACCTCCGACGAGAAAAACCGAGTGTACCTTTTAAACGGGTTTGTGAAGTTCGTTTCCTCAAATGGGAAGCCGAGTATCGTACCACAGTGGCAGATCGACGGTATCAGAAAGATCGTCGATTCCTATCCCGACACAGTTGAGGTGTTGGATTCCGATTATGTCGGAACGGACGGCGCAATAATTGGGGGTCCTCTTTCGGGAATGACCGGAAAGATTATCGAAGTAAAAAACCGGAAGTGCTTCCTGATAAAAATCGACGGCATTGAGAAAGTGTTATCTGTTACAATCCCGGTTTCCTCGTTCAAACCGTTCCCGTCCCAAAGATCACGAAGATCCGAGGGATCCCTTTCGGAGATTCCTGCGGAGAACCTCGACAAGTCGGGACAAATGGGAGAAGTGAGCAAAGCTAATCGACAAAGGCTACCGAGAAACCTTAACCGGAAAACCCCAAATACGGGGCAACCTGGATCTTCGACGATCCGGAAGTAAAAGAGAAACTGCGGGCAGTAGTAGAGCGTTTTTTCCACAAGGGATTCCTTTGGAACGAATCTGTCTGAGATTATCTCATTTACTATTTTGCCGCTCGCGATCGCACATCAGCCGTCATGTGACTGAGATAGCGAAGCTGTAGACAGAGGTTGTCGATCTTTGTTATTTGCTTGCCGTTATTAATCAAATAGAGCATCATGGTGAAGTGAGATCTGGAATGATTAGGAAATGTTATCTGTGAACTATCTCGTAACGGGTGGAGCCGGATTTATCGGATCACATATCGTGGACAAACTTCTTGAAAAAGGGAATAAAGTCCGCGTGTTAGACAACTTTTCGACTGGCAGGAAAGAGAACCTGGCGTATTCATTGGACAAAGTCGAGTTAATTGAGGGAGATGTTCGGGATTATCAAGTTGTGCGAGAAGCCGCAGAAGGAATTGATGTGGTATTGCACCAAGCGGCGATATCCTCGGTTGTGAAGTCGGTGGACGACCCGGTAACCACCAATGCGGTCAACGTGGATGGAACAGTAAACATCCTGCAGGCATCTCGTGACGCCAGCGTGAAAAGAGTTGTTTATGCTTCGTCGGCTTCGGTGTATGGCAACAACCCGGATGTTCCTAAAAGAGAAACGATGATGCCGTCTCCGGAGTCCCCCTATGCTGTCTCGAAGCTCACGGGAGAATATTACTGCAAAGTATTTTCGAGCTTGTTTGGACTGCACACCGTGTGTCTTCGTTATTTCAATGTCTTCGGAGAAAGGCAGGACCCCTCTTCCGAATACTCCGGAGTGATTTCAAGATTCATATCCGCGCTGCTTTCGGATAGAAATCCGACAATCTATGGAGATGGCGAACAGAGCCGGGATTTCGTCTACGTCAGGAATGTCGTGGATGCCAATATCCTAGCGGGTACCATCGACTGCAGGCCGGGTCCCGTTTTGAATGTTGGATGCTCTGCTAGAACGACGCTGAACCAATTAGTGAAAGAACTCAACTCGATTATTGGCAAGAACTTGACTCCGATCTACCAGCCTCCGCGTGCGGGAGATGTAAGAAATTCCCTTGCAGATATTACTTTGATCGAAAAAGTATTGTGCTATGAACCGAAGATCGGTTTCCGCCAAGGACTGGAAAAGACGATAGACGGACATCTTCGATTAAGAAATCCCTTAGTCTGACGCGAACCGATTCTAACTATCCGAGAGATGAATTCATAATGCAATGTCGAAACTCGCCTGAGTGATCGGCAGAAAAGCAAATGACACCTTTTCCTAAGAAAGAATTCGGGAATCTTCTCCTTTCTGGGTCGCTTGTCTTCGCGCCGAGATTGCCGTGGATAAATGCAGAACATGGATCTATTATGAACTGGAGGAGGGCGGCGAACGCACCAGGCGCAATATCTTTTTCAGCGGAAATCGCTGCCAATCTTGTGAATGTCGAAGTGTTATGGAGTCTCATCTGAAATATTTCACGGTGATGTTTATCTATTGCTGCTCTGTTCTGACATGCCTCCCAGATCTTTATGCCCAAACTCTGTTAGTTGCAAAGACGGTTGAAGATTTTGAAGCGCCGAACACATCGGGGTTCAGAGTATACACCCAAAGGAGTTGTCAGCTGCAATTGACTTCGACATATTTTGTAATCTCCGGCAAACAGGCCGCAGAACTCGACGTGACCAATTCGAACATTGACCCGGAGCATCCGCCAGGGTTCTATGTCTATCCGGCATTGTCGGACTGGTCCGGATTCAGTTCTCTCGTCATTAGAATGGTCGCACTGCCTTACGATCTTAGCTCGGAGGTGCGCGTCACGGTACAACTGAATTCGATGAGCAAACCGGGGACATCGAGGCGTGAGGAGACCCGGAGCTACGAGTTTTCAGTTCCGGCCAATAGCCCCGTGACTGCCGTTTTACCAATCAACGATTTGGCATTTAAAGAAAGAATCGGTTCTATTTTCTTCGGGGTTTTGAATAGCTCAGGCCAGTATTTCATGGACGATATCCAGGTGGCACAAGAAACACCGAAAGAAACCGCGGTGAGAAGTCTCATGCTCCCGCCGGGGATCCGGCTCCCCTTTAACATCTCCTTTGGTTTGCGTCAGAAAGGGAGCTTTTATTATGACGGTATTCTCTACTATGACAGCAACGCGCTGATCGATGTTCAATTGACCTCAAATGTGCCGCCGGAAACGAGCATCACTATTCCGGTAGACTGTACCGGGACTGCGGGAGAAAATCTTCTTGCGACCCAGGTGGCGTTGAATCAGGGGGACAGTCTCAAGATACTGCAGATACACCCGGACGGGGACGGTAATCTGAGCTTGAAGGTTGGCAATCTCTCAAGAACGGTTGCCCTAAGACAGATTTCCGATTTGAACTCCATGCGCCGACAAAATGCCCTGAATGTGAGCAAGCTCCTGCAAAACAAGAGTATTTTTCCTTCCGGGAAAAGATTAGTTGCGGCCACCGCCGGGATGAAATACGATGAGAGTGGAAGACCCGACTTGAAAGAAATGATCTCAAGGCTCACCGACTTAGGGGTTAACTGCTTCGCATATCAAATTGACCACCATCCGAGGCAGGAATTGGATTCGCTCCCGGAGTTTTGCGATCTCGCGGCAAAAGCTGGAATTGAGGTATGGGCGTATTTGGACCCGCCGACTGAAGCTCCGACTTTTCCAAATGAGCCCAATGGATCCCAGTTATATCCGCCATTCGGACTCGATTATGTGAGATGGGCAAAGGAAATTGGCGCAATCTCCAAGAGCCATCCTAATCTCACGCTCTGGATGATAGACGACTTCGACCACAATCTGAACTTTTTTACGCCGGCCTACACGAAAGATATCTTCGCAGCACTGAAGCAGGAGAACCATGGTCTCGCTTTCGGTGTAGTCGTCTATCATGAGAACTTGAAGAAGTTCAACGTCGCTGCATACAGCCCGTACGTGGAAGCGGTCCTCTGGGGATACCAGGATAACGCGCAGTTGGATTCGACTTACGGCATCTCAGCAACTACTCTCCCGATTGATATTAACGATTTCTGGAATGCGTTTCCGAAAGCGCTCGTGATCCCCTGTATTTACTTCACCCCGCATTCTTCGTGGTCGGGAAGGAAAGCAACTCCATCTTACCTTCTGGATGCGTTGACGACGGCCACCCAGGATGCAGGTATTGCCTTTGTGTTCAACACGCCATTCCCCGGCACTTCCAACTACAGCATCGTGAAAAAGTTTTGTCACTCTTCATCATTGAAATAAAATCCGCGTTGAACTAATTCCTGCTTTTAGCAGCTTCTAATGTTGATCAAGAAACTCTGGCTGACCGCTATACTCATTTTTGTTGTAGAGGTTATTGCAACAACAGGAGTTTTCTTTTCTGTACATACAAGAAGAGTCTTTCATTGTTCCATTGTGCCCCTTACGATTGGACTGGTAGTCACGAGCCTAGTGTTTCCCCTTAAACTCTCCTTGGAGATGCATAAGCATTGGCACAAAACATTGCCCTGGCAATTGTCATCGATATAAATGGTCACTAGAAGCGAGCAACTTTCAATTTTGTCTACTGTTCGACGGATCTTCCTAAATATCTTCTCACTATCATGGGCGCAGATCGCCACAAGGGGAGTAAGCGTATTCACCATGATGTACCTTGCCCGCGTGATTTCAACAGCAGGGCTTGGCATGCTAGGGTTCGCGGCTGCCTTTGTTGGCTACTTCAGCATCATGGTTGATTTCGGGACCCAAACTGTGGGAAGCCGGGAAATAGCGAAGGATCGGTCAAACATGGAATCGGTAGTCGGTTCGGTGATTTCCTATCGTTCGATGACTTGCGGTTTGGGATTCACTGTTTACTGTGTAGTTGTGGCTTTGCTAAAGGAACCAATTCTAGTCAAGGTGGTCCTGTTCATTTCAGGACTCAGTGTCTTCACTATTCCTTTTAACCTTGATTTTGTCTTCATAGGGGTTGAAAAAATGGGCTTTGTGGCTACTCGGGTTTTTGGTTCCTCTGTCCTGACTCTTATCGGGGTATTTCTACTCGTTCACAATCTGGCTGATGTCTGGATCGCTGCTGGCATCCCGGTTTTTTCCAACTTTCTCAATACCGCCTGGCTATTCCGCTATTATTTGAAACGCATTGGGCGCGTCCGAATTCTAATTGATTTCAAGGCACTAAAGCACTTGCTGCTTCAATCCTGGCCGGTTGGTTTGTCGGCTCTCATGATCTCTGTTTACTATAACATGGATACGGTGATGTTGGGGTTTATGAGATCAAAAGAAGAGGTCGGTCTCTATACGGCCGCATACAAGATAATATATTTGGTTGCTCTATTTCAATCAGCGGTGAACCAATCAATTTTCCCCACCCTTTCAAGGTTATGGGAAAGCAATCGCGAAAAGCTTAGATTGATGGTAGAGACATCTATGGATATGATGCTTCTGGTCAGCGCCGTGGTGACAATAGGTGTTTTCGATCTATCGGGTCTGGTTATTAGGTTAGCGTTTGGATCGCATTTCGGATTGTCAAGTAATGTTTTGAGGGTACTGATTTTCACTATGAGCTTTGTTTATAATGAGACAGTTACTGCGCCACTACTCTATGCCACGGGCAGGCAAAAGCGGCATCTAATTGCAGTCTCTCTGGGAGCACTTACGAATACCTTACTTAATTTTCTCCTGATTCCGCAGTACGGGATGTTTGGGGCAGCAGCAGCGACCATCGCCGCTGAAGTAGTGGTATTCACCATGCTCTACATATACGCTCGGAGGATCGTGGCGAGTTCTGGCTTCTGGGCCCTCCGTGCGGCAGTACTGTACTCATTGGTGCTATGTGTAACTGTTGTGTTACCGAGTTTACTTATTTCAACAATTCTTTTGGTGGGCATCATAACTATTGGATTGTTTGCATTTCGCAAATTCATGAACCAGTTTACAGCTATTCGTACAGTTGTTTCATAAGATGGAGTAACGAAAGACATGAAGCTTCTAAAATTTGCGGCGGGGTGGTTTATTCCACACAGCGCAGTTAGAACCATAAAACTTATTAAGGGCAAGAGGGAGTTATCTCTTCGAATAGAGCGTCTCAAATCAGCTAGCCGTCTGGAAGAAGGGAAAAAGGCTGTCGACTTCGACTACGATGGTGCCATTGACTATTTGGTGAGCTTGGGCTGTGAGAAATCGCAAGTACTCTACGGAAGTATGCCAAAGGAGTCCCTCTCTTATGTCGCATCTTTGCTATCGAGGTTGCCACAGGGGAATCCCATAAACGGGCTTCACATCGGCAATTTCGTTGGGGTTTCTTTGGCATACTTTACAAAGTTAGTCGTTGCTTTACACAAAGACTCAATCATGGTCTCCATAGATCCAAACATACCCCATAGGGGAATCATCAATCCATTGGGCAAAGTGGTTGCTCTACTTGCTTACTTCGGCCTTGAGGGGAACAGTGTGATACTTACTGGATACTCGCTCGAGAAAAACGTAAGCAATGACGGCTCTCTTTATGGAACGCATTATGACCCGTTGAAGAACTATCATAAAGAAGTAAGCTGCACAAGACAATTGGAAGCATTGAAAAAACTCGGGATGACAGGAAAGTTTGACTTTTTGACTATTGATGGTAACCACGATGGTTCATATCTGAGTCGTGAAATAACTGGTTGTATTCACCTTCTGAAGCCAGAGGGGCTTATCGTCATGGACGATGTGACATCAACTTGGGCCGAAGTGAAGTCAATTTTTGAGAAATTAACTGAGCAGGGGTTTGTTCAGGTCGGATATGATGGTAGGGTCGGCATTTTAAAAATTCCAAATCAGAAATAATAAACGGAGCCACTTTTTCAGAGACTGTGACATGTTCGATTACCTAATTGTGGGAGCAGGTTATAGCGGCTGCGTGCTTGCGGAGCGGCTGGCGAGCCAGCTTGGCAAGAATGTGCTCGTAGTTGAGCGTCGCGACCATATTGCCGGAAATGCCTACGATTATTATGATGAGCACGGGATACTTGTCCATAAATATGGGCCTCATATCTTTCACACTAACTCGAAAAAAGTCTGGGACTACCTGAGCAAATTTACAGAGTGGCGGCCGTACGAGCACAAAGTTCTTGCGGCTGTCGACGGATTGAAGGTACCCGTTCCATTCAATCTCAACTCCCTTTACATGCTCTTTCCACCCAAGCGTGCCGAAGAGCTCGAACGGCTTCTCCTGGAAAACTTCGGATATGACAAGAAGATCCCGATACTCCGGATGAGAGAAGCAGCTTCCGGGGAGCTGTGCCAGCTTGCAGATTATGTTTATGAAAAAATATTTTATGGATATACGACAAAGCAGTGGGGGCTGAAACCGGAAGAGCTCGATCCGTCCGTTACCGCGCGTGTTCCGGTTCTGGTCGGGAGAGACGACAGGTATTTCCAGGATGTCTACCAGGGAATGCCGCTCAAAGGGTACACGAGCATGTTCAGGAGAATGATCGACGATCACCGCATCCATGTCCTCCTGAACACGGACTATAAGTCGGTCATCGAGGATTTGAAATTCGACCGGATGATATACACAGGGCCGATAGATTACTTCTTTGATTACGTCCATGGCGAACTGCCATACAGAAGCTTGAGATTCGAGATGAAGACGTTTCAAGCGGAGTATTACCAGGAGGTTGCGCAGGTCAATTACCCTAACGAGAATGACTATACAAGAACGACAGAGTTTAAACACCTGACAGGGCAAGAGTCGCATCTAACCTCTGTAGCATTTGAGTATCCGCAGGCTCACCTGAACGGGCTTAACGAGCCTTATTACCCAATCCCACGCGAAGAAAATGCGGAGCTTTATAATAAGTATATTGATGGGGCGGGAAGGCTTAACGGGACTGTCTATTTTGTCGGAAGGCTGGCGGATTACAAGTATTACAACATGGACCAGATCGTGGCGCGTGCCCTTGCCGTCTTTGAAAAGGAGATTTGTGGAATCAAAGTCTGAAACTATTGCCGCTGTTGTAGTTACGTACAACCGCAAACTGCTTTTGAAGGAATGCTTAGAGGGCATTCTTGCTCAGAATAGACCAGTTCAGGGGATAGTTATTATTGATAATGCTTCTATCGACAGAACTCCAGAGATGTTGAAAGATCTTGGGTTTCTTGAAAATGTTCCGACTGATGGCGGGCAGGAGCCTGGAGTGAACCGAACCGTCCGCGCCCTTGCAAATGGAGGGAAGGACGTAGCACTTCACTATGTCCGGCTATCCACTAATGCCGGAAGTTCTGGCGGATTCTACGAAGGCGTCAAACGAGCTTATAACATGGGTTTTGATCGGCTTTGGATAATGGATGACGATTGTCTTCCGCAAGAAACATGTCTTGCAGAATTACTAGAGAATCTTTCTCCCCGTGAGTATGGTGGTCCTATTAGATTTACGCGCGATGGGGTCCCCCTCACTGCACTTAAGAAAGTGTATGCTGAAGTCGGACACCGGGTCGAATCTCTCACGTTTGCTTTTAACGGGCTATTGATGCCAAGAAGGATCGTAGCGGAAATTGGCTTTCCACTTAAGGGCTTTTTTATTTCCTTTGACGATACGGAATATTGCAAGAGAGCGCGTGATCACGATTTCAAAGGTTACTACATCAGAACCGCGAAACTGTATCATCCCGACGCTCCCCATTTTGACCTTAGATTTGCCGGCCTGAAAATTACAGTTCCGAACTATACGAAGGGCGATCGGATTTTTTATGCGGCGAGGAATGTAATGTACACTTACAGACTCCATAAGAAACATAACAGGCTCAGGGGTGTTATAAAGGTATATGGCTATGAGATTCTCGCACTTTTCTTTAAAGAGTTTTCTTTGAGGCGTCTCCGTTTGCTCGTTAAGGGAGTTGCTACGGGGGTGTTTACAAAACCCGTTACAAATGATGAATGTCGAAGTTAGTCCCGTTGACCATTCAGTCTAACGCTGGCAGTTGAGGAGCAGGTCAACACGTGATAAAATTTTTTGAAAGAAATATCATCAATTGTTACCGTTTTCTTCTATGGATGATGCTGAAATTATTTGGGAGAGGGACATTTGCGAGAAAGAATGTCGGCATCCGTAAAGTCCTTGTGTATGGCTATTTTGGTCTCGGGAATTTCATCCTTTTCACTCCAACAATAAGGGCTCTGAGGCTGCTTTATCCTGAAGCTCGATTCACTCTTCTCCATGATGGTAGGACGGGAGTCAATTTCATCGCTGAGAACGAGCACCTGTTCGATGATTACATGGTACACCCGAGAAACGGCGGCCCGGTGAAGATACTCAGGACAGCGAGGAAAATTAGAGCTAAAAAGTACGATTTGTTGGTGGGAAACATCAACGCCAACAGAAGTTTTCTGGCGGCACTGACTGTTCTCTCAGGTGTGAAGCTGAGAGCTGGACACGTAAGCAGCCCCGGCTGGCAGAGTCGATTTGATTTTATATATAATG